>JAKPSO010000654.1 GCA_029571495.1 Pseudomonadota bacterium | reverse complement strand
TCCCCGCCGGGTCTTGGCGCACTGTTCTTGAATTCTTGGTTTCTCGTTTCGCCTCGATTTCGGAGGTGCAATGGGCCGCGCGAATGGGTCGAGGCGAGGTCACTTTTGAGCACGGCGAGACGGTCAGCCCGCACACGCCGTACGCCCGAGGCAAGAAAGTTTTTTACTACCGCAGCGTCGACGACGAGCCGCGCATCCCGTTCGAGGCGCGTGTGGTGTATCAAGACGAATTCATCGTCGTTGCCGACAAGCCTCACTTTTTGCCCGTAGTGCCGAGCGGTCGCTTCGTGCGAGAAACGCTTTTGGCGCGGCTCACGCTCTCGCTAGGCATCGAGACGCTCGCGCCGATGCATCGTATCGACCGCGACACGGCTGGGCTGGTGCTGTTCACCGTGCAGTCGCACACGCGTGACGCGTATCAACGCCTGTTTCGTGAGCGAACCGTCGAGAAAAACTACGAAGCCATCGCACCGTTCCGTGCGGAGCTTGAGCTGCCCGTGACGCGCAAAAGTCGGCTCGTTGAAGGTAGCGCGTTCATGCAGATGCGTGAGGTAGCGGGCGAGCCCAACGCGGACACGCAAGTGAATTTGATCGAGCAGCGCGGCACTCTTGCGCGCTACGCGTTGCAACCGCACACTGGGCAGAAGCACCAGCTCCGTGCGCACTTGAACGCACTCGGAATTCCGATAGTGAACGACCGAATTTATCCGACGCTGATGCCAGCGGACGTTGAGGACGACTGGGCGAGTCCGTTGAAATTGCTCGCGAAGAGCGTTGCGTTTACCGATCCGATCACGAGCGAGCGGCGCGGATTCGATTCGCAGCAAACGCTGGAGTGGTAGTCATTCCAATTGGCCGCGGTAGATACTCGCAGGTGGTAGCGGCAGAAGCCGCGAATAACGGTCATTCGCGGCTTCCGCCGCTCCGACAAAGCTGGCCGTCTCTCCTCGTGGAAATTTGAGGGCCAGGTTTTCGCGCCAATGGCCGTTAGACGGCCAATGCAGCCAAATAGTTATTGCCGACGATCCAACAGCAGCACCGCCGCGCCCGACGCCACGAACAGGCCGGCGCTGGAACGGTTCACGCGGCGCATCGCATTCGGGTGCGCGGCAAGCCAACGACTCACGCTCCCCGCGAGCGTACCGAGTGCGCCGTAGGCGATCATCGTAAGCACCGAGAAAATACCACCGAGCAACAGCATCTGCACGAACGGGCTCGACGCGCCATCGCCCGAGCGCACGAACTGGGGTACGAACGCGAGCACGAAAAGCGCTACCTTCGGGTTGAGCAAATTGCTCAAGAAGCCGCGCCAATAGATGACGAACAGCGGCGCGCGCTTCGCAGCGACGGTCGCGGTAGCGGCAGCATGTTTCCATTGCAAAACGCCCAGATAAATTAGGTACGCACCGCCCGCGAGCTTCATCACCCAGAACGCCGTCGTGCTCGCCGTCAGCAGCGCGCTCACGCCAAGCGCCGCGAGCAATGAATGCGCCATGATGCCCACGCCCGCACCGATCGCGTGGCCGATGCCCGCGCTCTTGCCCTGCGTGAGCCCACGCGATAGCGACATCAGCATGTCCGGCCCCGGAATGCCGATGATGATCGCGACAGCAGGCAGGTAGAGAAGAATTTGATCGAGAGAAAGCATGACGCAAGTTTAGGTGCAACGCTCTGCGCGCAACGCAGCTATGCAAGTGACAAACGTAATGTTTGATGCTATTTTGTCGGTGCGTGACGGGTATTTGTGGCGCGGAATTGCTTGCCCTTCGGCAATAAAAAAGGCCCGCATCGCGGGCCTTTTCAACTCTAAATTACACGCGAACTTACAAATCCAAGGAGATCTTCTTCGCTTCAACCACGCGCTTCCACTTCGCGACTTCGCGTTTGATCTGTTCTGTGAATTGCTCTGGCGTGTTTCCGATGGCGAACGCGCCATTGTCGTCTAGCGTCTTCACGGTGTCCGGATCTTTCAGCGCGAGGATCGCGGCGTCGTAAATTTTCTTGACGACGTCTTTCGGCATGTTCGCTGGACCGACGAGGCCGAACCAGGTGTCGGCTTCGTAGCCCTTAAGACCCAACTCCGCGAAGGTTGGCACATTCGGCAGCTGCGGAATGCGGCGCGGGAACGCGAGACCAATTGGGATGAAGTTGCCAGCCTTAATCTGCGCGAGCGACGAAGAGAGGTTGTCCCACATGATCGGCACGTTGCCCGCGAGCACGTCCGTTACGGCAGGGCCGGCGCCTTTGTACGCGATGTGCTGCGCGTCGGTGCCGGTTTCAACGAGGAAAAGCTCCATCGCCAGATGGCCCACGCCGCCGGCGCCGGAGCTGGCGTAGCTGTACTTTCCGGGATTAGCTTTCAGGGCCGCGACGAAGGACTTGTAGTCCTGATGCGGGAAGTTTTTGTTGACGAAGATGATGCCCGGAACCGACGCGAGGTTCGTGATGTGCGTGAACTGCGTCAGCGGGTCGAGTTTGTTGTTTTTGTAAGCAACGATGTTGGTGCCCATCGTTGACACCGAGCCCATGCCGATGGTGTAACCGTCCGGCGCGGCCTTGGCGATTTCGGCGGCACCAATGGAGCCGCCGGCACCCGCGCGGTTTTCAACGATCACGGGCTGGCCGATGGTCTTGCTCATTTTCGATGCCATGATGCGCGCGACGATATCGGTGGAACCGCCCGGAGCGAACGGCACGATGATCTTGATCGGCTTGCTGGGGAAGGCTTGTGCGAATGTCACGCTCGCGGCGAGCGCTACAGTCACAGCAGTCAAAGTCTTGAGGGATTTAGCAAAACGCATGTGCGAAGTCTCCGTTGAAAGTGGCAATGAGTGTACGGTCAAAACGGCAGAACTAAATCGGGGTTGACCCGCGCGAATTGGGCGCGGAAATCGGCCTGGATGCGCTTCAACGCTACATCGTTGTCCGCCTCAAAACGGAGCACGATCACGGGTGTTGTGTTCGACGCGCGCGCCAGTCCGAAACCGTCTGGGTAGTCAACGCGCAGTCCATCAATGGTGTTCACCTTGCCGTCGGCGGCGAACTTTGCCGTGGCTTTTAGTTGCTCCATCAATGCGAAATGTCCGCCCTCGGCGCATTTCAAGTTGAGTTCTGGCGTCGACGGCGCGTTCGGCAAGTCTTCGAGCACCTTGCTCGCATTCGCTGATTTGGAAACGATTTCGAGTAAGCGAGCGGCGCAGTAAAGCGCATCATCAAAACCGTACCAACGCTCTTTGAAAAAGATGTGGCCGCTCATCTCGCCCGCGAGCGGCGCGCCAGTTTCTTTGAGCTTCGCTTTGATCAGCGAATGGCCCGTCTTCCACATCAGCGGCACGCCACCGTGATCGACGATGTATTTGTCGAGGAGGCGCGAGGATTTCACGTCGTAGATGATGGTCGCACCGGGATTTCGCGAGAGCACGTCACCCGCGAAGAGCATCATCTGCCTATCCGGAAAGATGATGTCGCCGTTCTTGGTCACGATGCCGAGTCGGTCGCCATCGCCATCAAACGCTAGACCAAGTTCAACGTCGGTTTCTTTGACGACTTTGATCAGGTCTTGCAGGTTTTCCGGCTTCGACGGATCGGGATGATGGTTCGGGAAATTGCCGTCGATTTCGCAGAACATTTCAACGACTTCGCAACCCATCGCGCGCAGAATTTTCGGCGCCAATTCGCCTGCCGCGCCGTTACCGCAGTCCACCGCAATTTTCATTGGACGCGAGAGTTTGGCGTCGCCAACGATACGGTCGACGTAAGCTTGCTTGATGTCTGCCGCAGACTGCTTGCCGGTGCCGGTCTTGACGTCACCCGCTTCGGCGCGCGTCTTGAGCGCTTGAATTGTGTCGCCCCAAATCGCTTCGCCAGCCACGACCATCTTGATGCCGTTGTAGTCCGGCGGGTTGTGGCTGCCGGTCACGCTCACGCATGAACCGGTTCCGAGGTAATGGCCCGCGAAATACGACACAGGTGTCGGCACAAGCCCCAAGTCAATCGCGTCGCAGCCGGTGGACGTGATTCCGTCGCGCAGCGCCTGCGAGAGCGACGGGCCGGACAAGCGCCCGTCGCGGCCAACTGCTATCGAAGTTGCACCGCGTTCTTGCGAGAGCGAGCCGAGCGCTTGGCCAACCGCATAGGCGATATCTGGCGTTAGCGTCTTG
>JAKPSO010001004.1 GCA_029571495.1 Pseudomonadota bacterium | reverse complement strand
TCGACCACGTCTCGATGTTGCGCCAATTCGTGTGGATCGTTTAGGAGCGAAAATCCGTTGCGTTGGCCATGCAAGTGAAACACTGCTTTGTCTGGCAAGTCTTCGAAACGCAGCGTGGCGGACATTGTCAGATCGTAGACGGCCGGAAATTCGTTGAATACCGCACACCCCTGCGCAATCAGCGGGTCGAAATTTGTCGTGAGTAGACGATCAACATAGCCATTTGCTACCAATGAACCTATGCCGACGTGTGCCCAGTTCAGGCGTGCTTTGTCGATGTAACCACGAATCAAATCGCGCTGTGGCCCTGGGTCAAGTTCAGCCATGCAATCGCCGTAGGATGCAAGCATCGCTGACTGAGTGCGCTTTTGCGCTCGCGTGAGCGCTCTCTCGTAAACGCGTGGGAATCGCGTCTTGATATCGCGAACTATGTCTGCTGCGAGCGGAATGCCCGCGGTTTTCGAACAACCCGCGCCTATGAGAAGCGTGCATTTACGCTGCCCATCCAAGCCCTTGCGTAAGTCTTCAGCGATGTCGGTGAGGGTGCGAGTCACGGTTTGAGTCTTTCCGATTAAATGTGGCTAGCTTCAACCATCGTGCCGAACGACAAATGGCGCGGGTCGTTGTGGGTAAGTGTGTGGCTTCTCAGACTAGTTTCACCCAAGGCCCATACGCAACAAGCGCAGCATCCACTGTTAGCAAATGCATCGGTTCGGTCATCGCTTGGGCGACGAGCATTCGATCAAACGGGTCGCGGTGATGGTTTGGAAGGGTCTTGAGCGTTTTGCTATGCGCAATCGTCACGGGTAGCTCGACGAGTCCTGCTGTGACCAAACAGTCGGCGAGCGCTTCGATGTCAACATTGAGTTTGCCGATACCCACTTTGATCGAAATTTCCCACAAGGACGCGGCGGACATGTAAACAGCGTCCGCAGCTGAAATAACTTTCTTGGCTTTTGGTGTGAGGCGCGTGTCGCCGTTGGCGATCCACAACAAAAAATGCGTGTCGAGCAATAGGTTCATCGTTCGAATGCGTCGATAACTTCATCGGGCAACGGCGCGTCAAAATCGACCGGCACCGCGAACTGGCCCTTCATCAAACCGTAGCGAATCGTGCGTTTTTTTGGCGTGAGTGGCGTGAGCAGCGCCATTGGTTTGCCACCCTTGGCGATGACGATTTGCTCGCCCGCATTGGCTTGATCGACCAAACGCGATAGATTGGTTTTGGCTTCGTAAAGATTGACGACTTCCACGGCAATGACCTTTCGATTTAAGTTGGTCAAGATTGGTCAATTATACTTCGTCAATGCTCGGCTCTCAATTCACCGCTCTCCCACCCCTTTCGCTGTACATCCACATTCCGTGGTGCATTCGCAAATGTCCTTATTGCGATTTCAATTCCCATGAACAGAGCGTTGCGGGCGGCGGCTTGCCGGAGCAGGATTACATCAACGCGTTGATGTCGGATTTGGAAGTCCAGCTCCCCGAGTTTTGGGGCCGCACGATTCACACGGTGTTTATCGGTGGCGGCACGCCGAGTTTGTTTTCGCCGCAGGCCATCGCGGACATCCTCGCGGGCGTTCGTGCGCGAACGCGACTGTCGCCGCAATCGGAGATCACGCTGGAGGCCAACCCGGGCACGTTTGAGATGCAGAAATTCGCTGAGTTCAAAGCGGCGGGCGTGACGCGACTTTCGATTGGAATTCAGAGTTTCAAAGACGCGCACTTGGCCGCACTCGGTCGCGT
This sequence comes from Pseudomonadota bacterium, assembly GCA_029571495.1. Classification (GTDB taxonomy): domain Bacteria; phylum Pseudomonadota; class Gammaproteobacteria; order Burkholderiales; family Casimicrobiaceae; genus Casimicrobium. The sequence continues at coordinate 2,154 of JAKPSO010001004.1, read as the reverse complement.
GCACGATAGCGCTGAAGCGCGGCGCGCAGTGGACATTGGGCTCGCTACGGTGGGCAATGTGAACCTCGATTTGATGTTTGCCCTGCCAGCGTCGCGCACAGCGGGCCTCGCGCAAACCATGGACGAGTGCGAGCAGGACGTTCGCGAGGCGTTGGCGTTTCGTACGCCGCATTTGTCGTTCTACCAACTGACGCTGGAGCCCAACACGGTGTTCGCAAAGAAGCCGCCGCCGCTACCCGATCACGATCAAGCGGCGGACATGCAGGAGCGCGTGGAGGCGATGTTGCAAGACGCGGGTTATCTGCATTACGAAACTTCGGCATACGCGCAGCCGGGCCGGCAGTGCCAGCACAATTTGAACTACTGGGGCTTCGGCGATTACGTGGCGATTGGTGCTGGCGCGCACGGCAAAATTTCAACGCCTGGCGGGCATGGCAACACGGCGGCGATCACGCGAACCGAACGCGTCAAGGTGCCGCGCGATTACATGCAAAAAGCGCTGTCGAACGACCCCACGAGTTGCGTGTTTGAGCGACGCGTCGTGAAGCGTGAGGACGTGGGCTTTGAGTTCATGCTCAACGCGTTGCGGCTCAACGATGGCTTTCCCGTTGCGTGGTTTGCGGAGCGCACGGGGTATCCGATCTCGCTCGTGAGCCGCGCGCTCGACGCAGCTGAACACGAAAAACTGCTCGACCGGACGCACGAGTGGATCAAACCGACGGCGCTCGGACGACGTTTCTTGAATCGAATGCTCGAATCATTCTTGGCGTAATAGCTTTTCGAGTACCGCCGCTTATTTACGGTCGTTACGCGCGAAAAAATGGCACTATCGACTTTGCACAAATTTAGCCTGAAAGCGCCGATCTACGGTCGTTGGAGATGAAAAGCTGTCGTCGCAACGAGGTTTGCGCCGAATACGACCGCGCTAAACCCGGCGAGCGGCGCAACACCTAAATCTCTTGCTCCGCGCTCTTCGGTGCGACGCCGTTTTGCACGACTTCTTTGCTGAGCGCGGGCGAACAGAGCTCGATGAAACGATACGCGAAGCCGCGCAAGTAGTGGCCGCGGCGCACTGCGATGCGTGTGGTGTTGGCCGGGAACAGGTGATCGCTTGGCAACAAACGCAGCGTCGTGTCGCGCGCGGCGTTGTACGCGCCGGAGGCGATGATGCCCACGCCCAGATCGAGTTCGATGTAAGTTTTGATCACGTCGGCGTCGAGCGCGGACATCACGATGTCGGGCTCAATGCCCGCGTCCGAGAACGCTTGATCGATGCGTGCGCGGCCCGTGAAGCCTTCGTGATACGTGATAACCGGGTACTCGGCGACGGCTTCAAGTGTGAGTGGTTGCGCCTTCTCCAGCGGATGCCCGGCGGGCACGATCACAGCGTGATGCCAGCTGTAGAACGGAAACGTTGCCAACTCCGATTGGCCTACGAGCGCTTCGGTTGCGATGCCGATGTCGGCCTTGCCCTCGAGCAGCAGCGACTGAATTTCCGCGGGGCTGCCTTGGTGCAGCGCGAGGTGCACTTTCGGGAAGGCCTTGCGAAACTGTGCGACGACTTGTGGCAATGCGTAACGCGCTTGCGTATGTGTCGTGGCAATCGTCAATTGCCCTTCGTCGCGGCCGCTGTACTGCGCTGCGAGTTGCTTGATGTTCTTCGCGTCGAGTAGCAAGCGTTCAACGATCGTCACGAGCTCTTTGCCCGGATCAGTAAGTCCCAACAGGCGCTTGCCTTTACGTACGAAGAGCTCGATGCCGAGTTCGTCTTCGAGGTCTTTGATGTGTTTGCTGACGCCCGACTGCGAGGTAAAAAGCGCGTTGCCTACTTCGGTCAGATTAAAGTTCTGCCGAACCGTTTCGCGGATGATGCGCAGTTGCTGAAAGTTCATAGTGTGTGGTGGCTTACGCGGCGAGCGCCGTGTCGAACGAACGAAGTTTCGAGGGCACGACGTGCACGGGCAGCCCTTCATTGAGATTGAGCGCATTGAAATCGTCGCGCGTGAGCTCCACTTCGAAATACTGTGGCACGGCGCTCTCCACGTTGGTTGATTGCGCCTGCAGTTCGACGCGCGCCGACGTTCCGAACGCGTGTATGCGGCTCACGCGCGCGGCGACGCGGTGCTGCGCGTTTGGGATGTTCACGGCGTTGAG
>JAKPSO010000647.1 GCA_029571495.1 Pseudomonadota bacterium | reverse complement strand
TGCCGTTCCGCTCTCGGCCGCGAAATCCACGCCTTCGTGGAACGTCTGGTGGCCGGTAAACGGATCGATCCTGTAACCGAAGTTAGAGGTGTAATTGATGTTTTCAATGGGCGGAAGCGTCGGCAGGAACTTGCGCTGCGCGCTGCCTTCTACCAACAACGCTTCCAACACGGAGAGCTGATCGGCTTTCACGTCGACGCTTTTGGTCAACTCGCCGAGTTGCCTGGTGAAATCGTTGATCGACAGCGGCGAGCCAGCGACCGCCGCGCCACCGCGCCCTGAATTTGCCGTCGCGCTCGGAAGCTCTTGCGGTTTAAGTCCGGCGACCTTAGCGAGCTTTTCTCCCAAACCATCAAGACGCAGCATGTGCGCTTGCACTTCGCCGAGCTTCACGGCGAGATTATTGATGTTGTCCTGAATCTGCTGCTGACGCTGCTTGGCCTCAGCATGTTGATCCGCCAGCAAAACGCCACGAATCAGCGGATGATCGCTCGTCACAGCGTATTTCAGCGACAAGTAATTGGCGAGCGTCGCGGTCAATGCGAGCGCGACGAGACCGCCAAAGACCAAACCAATGACATGCGGCACACCGATGTGAAGCGTCTTCTTTGTCCGAAAGTCACTCGAAACAACGATAATCTGCACGTGAAATTCCTCAAACCGTCGGGCGTCAATAAGACGCTGTATCCCCGCCCGCAAGGGCTAGCCCAGTACTTGGACCGTATGCCGGCCCTTGGCGCGGCATTGATGCATGCCCGTGAAGGCTCGCGTCAATTCGATGTGTTGATCGAGGCGGTGCCGCAGCGTCTAAAGCGCTTTGTGGTGTCGGTCACGGCGTCAGGGTCAACACTGTCTCTCACGGTGAGCTCCGCCGAAGCTGCACATTTGGCGCGCTTGTTAAGCAGCGAAACGCTGGCAAATCTCGACCGTAAGGGGTTGAAATTTAACGAACTTTCGGTCAGAACGCAATCCAGCGCGACCGCGAAACGCCAGCTGCGGCCGTTGCCTGATGCCGCATCACAGCGTGACATGAGCACCACGGCGGATCGCCTGCACAGTGAGCGCATGCAAACCAGCCTGCGCCGCCTCGCGAAAACAATGTCGGGACGCTAGGATTAACGGCTTTTTGGTGCAAACGGCCTGTTGACGGTCGTTCACGGTGTTTTTTCTTTGTTATTGACATTGATACTTTCGTGCCTGTATCGACCGTGCGTCGGTCGTTAGCACGCAAAAGCCATTGAATCAACGCGACTGGACGTGACTCCACGCGTCGGCGCTGCGTTCGCCACCGAACATAACGACCGCTGGCGCGCTGCAACAAAGCACGGTTACTGCTAAGCATGTGACTTTTTCTTGGTTCACAAGCGCGAGGCGCGCGCCTAATGTTCTGCCATCGATTCAATTCATTGCAGGACACGCTTCATGTCACGACACTTTTCCGTCCGTTCCACACTCCGCATCGCGGCTGCGACACTCGCCGCAGTCGGCTTTGCCGCGGTCGCCTCGGCCCAAGTCACGCTGCTCAACGTCTCCTACGACCCGACCCGTGAGCTGTACGCAGACTTGAACGGTGCGTTTGCCAAGGCATGGAAAGCCAAAACTAACGAAACGGTCACGATTAAACAATCGCACGGCGGCTCAGGCAAACAAGCGCGCTCCGTGATCGACGGCCTCGACGCCGATGTCGTCACGCTTGCGCTCGCTTACGACATCGACGCGCTCCACGAAAACGGCAAACTCGTACCGCAAGATTGGCAAAAGCGCCTGCCGGACAACGCGTCGCCCTACACATCGACCATCGTGTTCTTGGTACGCAAAGGCAACCCGAAAAAGGTCAAGGACTGGAACGACCTCGCACGCCCCGGCGTTGAAGTCATCACGCCGAACCCGAAAACCTCCGGCGGCGCGCGTTGGAACTACCTCGCGGCGTGGGCCTACGCGCTCAAACAGCCGGGCGGCAACGAAACCACCGCGAAGGCCTTCACAAAGTCCATCTTCGACAACGTGAAAGTGCTCGACTCCGGCGCACGTGGCTCGACCACCACGTTCGTTGAGCGCGGTATCGGCGATGTGTTGATCGCTTGGGAAAACGAAGCCTACCTCGCGATTAAGGAACTGGGACCGGACAAATTTGAACTGGTCACGCCGTCGCTGTCGATCCTCGCGGAGCCACCGGTCAGCGTCGTCGACAAGGTCGTCGACAAACGCGGCACACGCAAAGTCGCGCAGGCCTACCTTGAATTCATCTATACGCCGGAAGGCCAAGCGATTGCCGCAAAACACTACTACCGCCCCCGTGACGCCAAAGTCGCGGCGCAGTTCGCCAAGCAATTCGCGCCGGTGAAACTCGTCACCATCAACGAAGTGTTCGGTGGATGGCAAAAGGCGCAGAAACTGCACTTTGCCGACGGCGGCGTGTTCGATCAAATTTCGATTCGCAAGTAAAGATCGACTCCGTTTGCCACCATGCGCACAACTACGCTCATCGTGCCCGGTCTCAATGACAGCGGCAACAACCACTGGCAAACGTGGCTGGAAGGCCGTGTGGACGGTGCGCAGCGCGTGGTGCAACGGGATTGGAGCCAGCCTGCGCTTGCCGTTTGGGCCGAAAACATTACACGCGCCATCGACGAGGCCGTCGGTCAAGTGTGGATCGTGGCGCACAGCTTCGGGTGTTTGGCCACGGTGACGGCCGCAGCCGATCGCGCGGATCGCGTTGCGGGCGCGCTGCTCGTCGCACCGGCGAACCCAGAGCGTTTTGCGCCGCACGGGCTTGACCCGAAAGCCGGTAGCAACGCGATCACTGCAACCATTCCGCATCGCGAGCTTGGGTTTCCAAGCATCGTGGTGGCGAGCAGCGACGATCCGTGGATGCGACTCACAGCAGCGTCGGTTTGGGCGGATCGCTGGGGCAGTCAGTTCGACTGCATCGGGCGCGCCGGGCACATCAACGCAGACTCCGGATTTGGCCCATGGCCTTATGGGTTGGATTTGTTTGAGCGATTCCGTGAAGTGCACGGCGGCGAGCCACTCGGGGCGCTTGGAGCCCTAACCTCGCCGAGCAAACGTCGCGCAAATTCTGCGCCGAGCGATGGTCGTGTGAGTCACGCCGAGCGAATGCTTGAGCGGCAGTGGTTTGGTTGAACGGACCGCGCAACCTTCGACGCTTATCCCAATTCACAACTAAACAAGTTCCGTCACGGAGCGCTGCCTTCGCGGAGCTTCTGCTTATCCTGATTTCATCTGGTTATTGATCGCTCTTCATGTCCTCACAATCTAACACCGCGAACGCTTGGCCATCGGCCACACCGGCCGAGTTGGCCGGCGCGTTCGTCCCTTGTGCTCCAAAAATCTCGCGCGGCGCGCGCGGTGGGTCTACCTCTAGAAACGTATTGCCCGGTTTCACACTTTCGCTCGGCATTACGTTGACCTACCTCTCGGCCATCGTGCTGATTCCGATCGCCGCGATCTTCATCAAGTCATTCGAATTCACGTGGGCCGAGTTTTGGGCGGCGGTCGCTGCGCCGCGCGTTGTCGCGACTTACGTCCTAAGCTTCGGCACAGCGCTGGCTGCGGCGGTGCTCAATGCCGTGTTCGGGCTGCTGCTCGCATGGGCGCTGGTGCGCTATGAGTTTCCGGGGCGCAAGTTGATCGACACACTCGTTGACCTGCCATTCGCGTTACCGACCGCCGTCGCCGGTATCGCGCTGAC
>JAKPSO010000632.1 GCA_029571495.1 Pseudomonadota bacterium | reverse complement strand
CATGGCGCTCTTGAACGGCGACAACGGCATGGGTCATCTCGTGATGAAGCGTGCTGCGGAAATGGCTGCGGAAAAGGCGCGGGTGACGGGCATCGCGTGGGTGGGTTCTCAATTCAGCAATCATGCGGGGCCTGCGTCGCTGTATGCGCGCATGGCGTTGCCGCACAACATGATTGGCTTGTACTTTGCCGTGGGCAATGCCAACCATCTGCCGCCGTGGGGCGGGCTCGATATGTTGCTGTCTACCAATCCCATAGCGGTGGCTGTCCCTGCCGCGAACGAAGGACCTATCGTGCTCGACATGGCAACCACCGTTGCGGCTTATGGCAAGGTGAAGGCAAAAGCTCAGCGCGGCGAGATGATGCCCGAAGGTTGGATGATGGATCGTTCGGGCAAACCGCTGCTCGACCCGAAGCGCGCGGAAGAGGGCTTCTTGCTGCCCATTGGCGGCTATAAAGGCTACGGCCTCGCACTCATCGTCGGGTTGTTGGCGGGCACGTTAAATGGCGCCGCGATGGGCAAAGACGTCATCGACTTTAATCACGACGACACCAGCGTCACCAATACTGGCCAAGCCATCTGCATGATTGATCTTTCTGCGTTTGGCGACGTCGACACGTTTAAAGAGCGCGTCGACACGCTCGCGCGCGACCTGCGCGACAGCGAACGCATCGCGGGCGTCGAGCGTATTTGGATGCCCGGCGAACAAAGCGAGCAGCGTCGCGCGAACTACGCGAAAAATGGTATTCCGTTGCCGCCCACACTTGTGAAACAACTCGACACGCTCGCAGCTGAGCTGGGCATCGCGCCGTTGTTGTCGTAATTGCACTCCATCTCTTTTGTCGGATCGAAGAACAGTATGAACGCTAGCCAACCCACCGCATCACGAACCCTCCGTCGCGCCGTGCTCGCTGCGATGAGCCTTTTAGTGTTGTCGCCACTTCCCTCTACGCACGCGCAAACGACGTACCCAAGCAAACCCATCCGCATGATCGTGCCACTCGCGGCCGGCAGCGCAGTGGATGCCGCTGCGCGCATCGTCACGCAAAAGATGTCGCAAAACATGGGACAAGGCATCGTGATTGAAAACCAGCCCGGCGCGGCCGGTTTGATCGGCGCGGACCGTGTCGCGAAAGCAGCGCCGGACGGATACACGATCGGAGGTTTCAACGACAGCATCATGACCATGCTGCCGAATCTGCAAACAAAAATGACTTGGGACATCCTCAAAGACTTCGAACCGGTGTCGCTCGTCGCCACGGTCGAGTGGGGCCTCGTAGTGAACAACGATTCAACCTTCCGTAACGCCGAGGGACTTATCGCGGCGGCGAAGGCCGCGCCCGGAAAAATCAACTACGGCTCTGGCGGCAATGGCAGCCCGCAGCACATCGCGGCAGCGCTCTTCGCCTCGAACGCAGGCATTTCGCTCACGCACGTTCCTTACAAAGGCGCGACCCAAGCGGGGCTTGGCGTCGCGGCAGGCGAAGTGCCGATGGCGTTTCAGGGACTCGCGACGGTGTTTGGATTGATCAAAGGCGGCAAGGTGCGCTTGATCGGCGTCAGTACGCCGAAGCCGCTGCCGCAGTTTCCCGACGTGCCGACGATTAGTGATTCTGGTCTGGCGGGTTTCGAGTTCAATTCGTGGTTCGCCGTGATGGCCCCCGCCGGTACGCCGAAGGACATCGTCAATCGCCTCAACGCCGAGCTCGTTAAGGCGCTCGCCGATCCCGAAGTGCGCAGTCACCTGATCGCGCAGGGTCTCACGCCACGCGGTTCATCACCGGCCGAATTGGGCGCCGCAACCAAAGCGCAGCTTGCAAAGTACGCGAAATTGATCAAGCAAGCGAACATTACTGCCGAATAGACAAACGCCTTACCGCCAATTTTTTTCGAAGTATCTGACGCTATCGGCTCTTGCGTTGCGTCTATGCCTGAACAAGGTAATTATTTTCGCAATCGCAATCGCGAGCTGCGCTTCGGGAGACGGCAATGGCGGCTGAGTTTCACAAAGTATTCAACATGGAGGGCTTCGACAAGGATCAGAGCCCGAAGTGGCAAATGGTGCCGGTCAACGGAACTCGTTACATCGCGCTGCGCAACGGTGCCGGTTTAACGGTACGTAGCGAGCCCGCGAACGTCCTGACGATTAGTGAGATACCGCGCAGCCAACTGCCGACCACCGGGCGACACCTGATGCCGCTGCAGGCGACCGACCGGATATTCAAACTCGTCGGCACCGGCAAAGGACACGCGCTCGTCAAAGCCATCGCCGCTAATGGTGCAGTCGCCGCGCAACTACAAGTTGACACTAAACATCGAAAGACAGTCAGCGTTACTTTCAATTTCGTCAACGACTCTGCGGGTCACCACACACGACGTTCGCCCACAGCCGCAGTGAGTTGGGTTCGCGACATGAATTGGATTTACAACGGCCAGGCGAACATATTCATTCACCTGCGCACGACACGCTCACTTGCCGTACCGACTGACCTTGGCGAAGAAGTGACCTGGTCCGCCGGTGTTAACTCCGAATGGAATCAGCTTACCGCCCTCAGAGACCCTGCCGCCGACATGAATTACTTTCTCGTCTGGGAATACCAGCAAGACGCCGACGATACCGATGCGGGTACATTGACTGGCAATTGCATTTTTGAGGATAACGCCGGCCACGCCATTGGCGTTACCATGGCGCATGAGATGGGACACCACCTAGGCGCAGACGATCACTACGACGCTGCGAGGCGCATTCATTTGATGCACGGCATTACCGACGCGCGCGGCGAACATTTGCCGATGGAAGACGTCAATGTGATGAATCCGTAGTCAAACGCGACGATGGCACGTTGTGCCTGTCGCAGACCGAATCCTTGGAGAGTGCTATGAACACGACAACCCAAATCGAATCGTTGCAATCGTTGCGTACTGGCGAGTACGACAGCGCCGAGCGCGTGGCCGATGCCCTGCTTGCAGAGAGTTTTGCGCGCCAGATCGTTCCCGATGCCGCCACCGCCGACGCAGTGATTCAATGCGTGCAGCGCGGCTTCCGTTCGGCGTCGCTGGTGTTATTGCTCGGCTATGCTGACCGGGCACGAGACCTATTGCAATCCCTTCTGGCCGAATATGGCGACGAACGCGTCAAGCTCACGACATCGTCGCGCCCGGTGCCGCTGCGTTTGCCGGCGACGCTCGCTCTGGCCCGACTCGGCGATGTCATAGCAGAGCGTGCGGTTGTGCACGCGCTTGCTACAAGTGACGCAGCGCAACGCGTTTTTGTTTTGAACGTGCTCCCATACATTCTGTCCCCAGCGCAGCTCGCAGCGACGGTGGCTTTGTTGTCCGATGTCACCGAAATTCCTGACGATGTCCCGAGCGGCGCCAAACGGCGTCGCGTGTGCGATCACGCCCTCGATGCTTGCGTCTCGCGATTCACATTGGCGCCCACATTCCCGTTACAACCTGGAGGACGTTACTCCGACGCGGCGCTTGCGGAAGTGCGCAAATCCGCGCTCGAACGTGCGAATTCCTAAGCCTTCTTCGCTTCTCGTGCGGGCCGCGCCGTTGCTATTGTGCGTATGCGCGCTTGCGGCGCAGGCGACCTCGCCATCGCTCGACGACGCGCTCAAGTCTGTGCGCCGCGGAAACTTGCAATACTTCTCGCAGGTGAAAGTCGTATCGGGTGACTTGCCCGTTTTGGTGCGTTATTCGCACGACGCAAACGCCGCCGTGCGGCGTGAGTCTGTCATTTTGATGGCAACATTGGGTCAGGACGCATGTGGCCACATAACGGACGCGCTTGTTGATGCCGACGCGGACAATCGCGAACGAGCGGCGCGAATCCTGTTTCGATTGTGTCCGCGTCTGGCCGTCAACGTCGAAGGTGGCAACGCCAAATTGCGAGAATCGATTCGTCTCGGAAACGCGTCTTCGTACGCATTCGCTTTACTCTCTCGCAGCGCCATAGACATTGACCAGCAGTTCGTGGCTGCCCACCTGAACAAAGCGTCGTCAATGGTTAAGGCTGAGTCGTGGTCGCGACCAGTGCCATTGAATGTGGCGGCAACGCTTGCAGCCTCCGTGATGAACCTCCCGAACGGCAACGCCGCGCTTTCCGCATTGTTGGGAGAGCAGCGCAACGCTGAATTCCTTGCGACAAGCATTTCGACGACTGAAAATCGCGCCACGCTTGCGACGCTTGCGCCGCTACTACTCGATCGCCGCGCAGTGACGAGCGGAGTGCCGAGTCACTCGAAAGCGCGGCGGCGCGTGTGTGATGTCGCGGCGGACCAATTCGTCGCAGCGCTGCACCTCGAACGAGAAGTTGCGCCACGTAAAGTTGAGGTTTATTCCGATGCCGACTTGACGCAGTTGCACGTGCGCGCGTTGGCGCTCAATCCATAACCGCAATCGAGCAGCGCACGAGTCGCGGATAATTGCGGCCATGCCCGCCCTTGTCCTCTCCACACTTAACGCCCGCTACGCCCACGCATCGCTCGGGCTTCGTTATCTTTTCGCGAATCTCGACGAAGACATTCGCGCCGAAACGAAGATCGTCGAGTTTGTGATCGGCAGCAAAACTGAAGTGCTGGTCGAGCAATTGCTCGCGCTTGACGCAAAGGTGATTGGCTTCGGCGTCTACATTTGGAACGTCGAAGAGACGACCAAGCTCGTCGCGATGCTCAAGGCGGTCGCGCCGCAGATTAAGGTCGTGATCGGCGGGCCGGAAGTGAGTTATGAGACCACCGAGCAGCGCGTTTATCAGCTGGCCGATTACGTGGTGACTGGGCAGGGCGATGTGACGTTTAACAAGCTCGCGCGAGCGCTGTTGCATGGCCCGAAGCCGCTCATGAAAGTTCACGTCGGCGAAGCCTTCGAGCTTGACGATATTGCGCTGCCGTACGCGCATTACACCGACGAGGATATTGCACGGCGGCACCTATACGTGGAAGCTTCGCGCGGCTGTCCGTTCAAGTGCGAGTTCTGTTTGTCGGCGCTCGACAAGACGGCGGAACCGTTCGACACGGCGCGCTTTCTCGCGGAGATGGCGAAGCTCTATGACCGTGGTGCGCGCACTTTCAAGTTTGTTGATCGCACGTTTAACTTAAACGTGAAAACCTCGCTCGCGATCCTTGATTTTTTTCTTGAACGCATAAACGCGCATCCCGACGATCCGTGCTTCGCGCATTTCGAATTGGTGCCCGATCATTTGCCCGAGAAGCTCAAAGACACCATCGCGAAATTTCCCGCGGGTACGCTGCAATTCGAGATCGGCATTCAGACGTGGAACCCCGAAGTGCAGGGCCACATTTCGCGCAAACAAAACAACGACAAGGCGAAAGAAAACATCCGCTGGCTGCACGAAAACTCGCATGCACATATGCACGTTGATTTGATCGCGGGGCTGCCGTCGGAAACGTTCGAGAGTTTCGGGCAGGGCTTCGACACGCTAGCGCGACTGGGGCCACATGAAATCCAAGTGGGTGTATTGAAGCGCCTTCGCGGGACGCCGATTATTCGCCACACGGATGCGTTCGCGATGCGCTACAACCCAGAGCCGCCGTACAACATTCTCTCGAACAGCGAGCTCTCGTTCGCCGACGTGCAACGCATCAGTCGCTTCGCACGGTTTTGGGATTTGATCGGTAACTCGGGACGGTTCACACAAGCGCTGCCATTGGTGCTCGACGAAGCACCGACCAGTGCGTTCGCGCGCTTTCTTGCGCTCGCCGATTGGCTATACGCAGAAACCGGTGCGACGCACCAAATCGCGCTTGAGCGCTTGTTTGATCTGGTCTATCGCTGGCTCATCAGCGGCGGCAACGTCGCGACGGAAACTGCGCAAGCCGCGATCCTTGCGGACTACCAGCGCAGCGGCAGCAAAGGCCGCCTATCGTTTATGACGCGTGGTTTCACGGCCTCCGACGACGCGGCCAATGCTGGCGCGCGCAAGGCGACGCCCGCGCGGCAGCGCAGGCATCTCAGCGATGCGAGCGTGCGGAGTGACTGACGCTCTCGGCTCACGTAGACGCGGCGATGACCGCGCCAAGCAACGCCCAATTTGCGAAAGCGCGGCTGATTCAGCACCTCCCACTGGCCACTATGCCTCTAGCCGCTCATCGGGCGCCAGATGGTCGCTACAGAACCATTCTTGTCGAAGTCGACTAACGCAATAAATTAGCTCTAGCGACCACTGGTAGGTCGCTAGAACCGAAAAGCTGTACAACCAATTCGTCAGAATTGCTGACGCGTGCGGCTTCAGTAGTACGAGAGCCGCGCCTTGCTGTCCCTCGCGGTGAGCGTAAGTTCCAGCCTTTCCCGTTTGCCTTCGTACTCGATGGGCAGCGTGAGCTTGATCCAATTGCCGATGCCGCGTTCGGTGAGGTTTGGTTCGCCTTCGGGCCAACGCACGTTAAACATTTTTTCGCTCGGGAACAGTTCCGACAGGTCCGGCCAAAACGAAAAATTGGCGTGTGTTTTCGACAGGAAGCAAATCGGCTGCGGCACAAATATTTTGCGCTGCGATGGGTTGTTCGACCCGATGCGATTCGGTGTTCCGTAGATCATGTGAAACACTGTCGCGACACGCAGCGGTATTTCGTGCGTTTGAAAATTTGACGCAATCGTTGCTTGATCGAGGCGAAAACACAGCGGTGTAGACGCGAAGTTTTCCACCGCGCCGCCCAGCCCCAGCGAGCTCGCACTAATGCTCCACGCGAACGCATCGCTCTTGTAGTCCACCGCAGGAAATGCCACCAAAATGCCCCGCGGCAACGCTTGCGTCGAAAACTGATCAGCGGTTGTGTGTTGCACAACGCCGTTTTCCGTCGTGCGCCCCATTTTGGCGTCGAGCGAATATTCGACGACCACTGTGCCAGCGCAACCGGACGTACCGACGACAAAGGCCGCGAACACCGCAAGCGCGATGCCGCGGCAGAAGCGCGTGAGCATGTGCGCTGAGAAACGTTGGCAGTTCAAAGTTCATCTCCGAAGAGTGGTCTCAACTGGGACTATCACCTATTGCTTCAAGTGTTTAGCGAAAAACGCCTCCGTACGCGTGTAGAAGTCGATGACGTTTTCGTTTCCGTTGAAGCCGTGCGCTTCGTCGACATAAACTTTGTAATCGATGGGCTTTCCCACCTTTTCCATCGCATCGCGCATGGTTGTGCCGTGAATGAGGGGAACGCGTTGATCTTGTCCACCCATGGTCAGCATTACCGCTGCCTTGATTTTCGCCGCATTTTTCGCAGGTGACGTAGCGTCGAAACGCTCACGATCGGTCGAAATATCGCCTATCCAGCGTTTGAAATCGGTCTCGTAGTAATCGCTAAAACGTGCGGTATCGGACCACGTCACATTTTGCTTTAGTTCAATATCTGTGACTGCGACATAGGCGTGTCCGCACTTCCACAAATCAGGGTCTCGCACGAGGCCTTGCAGCGTGGCGTAGCCACCGTAACTGCCGCCAAAGAGACACATGCGCGACTTGTCAACAATACCTTCACTCACCAGATGCAGTGCGCCATCCGTGATGTCATCCTGCATGGAGAGACCCCATTGTTTGAAGCTGGATTGATAGTGTTTGGCACCGAATCCAACCGATCCGCGCGGCTCAGGCTCAAGCACTGCGTATCCGCGCGAGGCAAAGAACTGCGCGTCTGGCCAGCGTCCCCATTGCACGCCGTGATAACTCCGCACCCACGGACCACCGTGAATGTGCACAATCATTGGAAGATTCTTCGCTTCGACTCCGCGCGGTAAAGTAAGCCACGCAGGAATATTGAGACCACCTCGGGCTTTGTACATCACAAAGCGTCGCTCGGACATCAACGCTGGAGGCAGCCACTCGCGCGTTGCGGCGACACGGTCCAGTGCTCGCTTCTGGGTGTCGAAAATGTAATACGTGCCCGCGTCCGTCGCAGATTGTGCGAACACGAGTAGGTAGCGTGCGCTATCGTCGCCGGGCGTGATTCTATTGACTGTACTCGGCAAGGCTTTGTCGAGCCCCGCTTGAATTGCGGAGTAACGTTCATCAAACCAACTCGTACTGGGCGTTTCTGCGCTATGGCGAATGCCGAGAACTTTGCCGGTGCTTGGATGCGTCACAAGACCGCCGCTCAGATCGATCCACGGGTGCTGCGCGACCGCTTCTCCGAGTCTTTTGTTTGCGATGTCGTAGCGATAAACAGCACTACGATCACCCTGATTGCGGCTACTAACGAACAGCGTTTGATTATCTTCATCAAACGCGAGCGGAGAGATGCGGTCTAGGTCACTCGTCGACTCGCCAATCTGTTGCCAGGAATCGTTGGCTGCTTTTCGATGCCACAGCGTGCGGCGACGCGGCTTATTGGCCGATTCGCGAGGCTCTAGTCTCAGCGCGACCCGGGGTTCCAATGTTTGATCGAGCACCCAGTCGATCACTCGGCCCGGGCTATCGAACGTCAAAAGTTTGGACCGTCCTGTGCGAGTGTTGAATCGATACACATCGTCGGAATCAATGTCTCGCAAATTAGTGGACACGATCAGATCACCGCTGCCGTCGCGGGTCCTCGCGAGAATGTCGAAGCCGCCACGAATGTCAGACGCAAGGTTGCGTGAGTTCTGCCCGTCAACGTCTATGGCAATCATTGCGCCTCGACGCCAGACGCCCGTTTCAAGCTGGCGGTTCGATGCACGAAAGATAAGACGTGAATTGTCTACCCACGTGAACCAGTTCACGTCGACCGTAGTGAACGCGGTGGTTGCGGTAGATTTGCGCGTTTCTAGATCGATGACAACGAGATTTTCGCGCCCCTTAAGAGGTGCCAGCGCCGCGAGTTTCTTACCGTCGGGCGACATCGCCATCTGCGAAAAACTCGGCAAGCGAAAAAACTCACTGACAGGAATATCTGCCGCTGTTTTGTAGTTGGGTACGGCGGCCGAACTCTGTGCCAGTGCAATGTTCGCTGCGAATGCGGCTGTTGCGGCGATAACGCACTTCAAAACGTGACGGATAACGGTGTACATCGTTGACATGGAACTCCAACAAGGCGCGTTGGACGCTGCGTCCAACGAATTTTGGAGTGTAGCCTTGGCGCTTCGTACGCCGCGCTTTCTCCGTGCCGTTTGTCCAAGGCTGTGTCGTAACGCCACGCCCCTTTCCGTCTGTCTGGATACGAACCGCTTTTTTCTCGGAATCCAACATGAACATTTCACATCGAATCGCGCGCGCGCTTGCCGTGAGCGTCTTCTTCTTCACGGCGTGCTTCGGTAGCGCCGCGTACGCAGCGCTGCTGTCCTCCTGTGGTTTCTCCGCGGGTACTAGCGTTGCGGGCGACAACATTTCTCGCGGGTTTTATGTCACCAACTACGCCGGACAAAGTCTGCGCACCGTTCGCTTGCGGCATTACGCCTCGGTTCCCGGCGTTTACGCGATTACGCTCACCGCACGCGCGGGCACCTTTGATGGTCCTGTCATTGGCGCACCGTACACCGCGACCGCCACGCTGAACTCCAGCGCGTCCGCTGGCGTCGACGTGTTGTACGAAATGGGCGACATGCCCGTTACGCCGGGCAGCATCGTGACCTTTGCGATGAGCGCGACGGGACCTGGCAACGTTCTCTATGATGTCGCGGTGCCATTGCCCTGCGCCAACGTCGCCGAAACGGAGGGCGTAAACGCACCGCTCAGCGCGTTTCGTCGTGATCGTGTCGGCTATGAAATATATGGCCGCGCCATCACACAAACGTTCTACGACTGCGGCTTCGTGCCGGGCGGCGACCTTTACTCGCGTGGTGTTTACATCAATGCGTACCCAGGCGAAACGTTGCGCAAGGTGAGCTTCCGCTACGAAACCGTGACCAGTGGTGCGCGCACGCTTCGCTTGACTGCGCGACACGGCGGCTACAACGGCAGCGTCATCGGTGTGCCGCAAACGAAAACGATCAATTTCCTTGGCGGCAGCTCTAATGGCCAGATCATCGAGTGGGACTTCGGTGGTGCCTTTGTTGAAAAGGGCGGCGTGGTTGCGTTTACCCATGAAGTGACTGCGGGAGACAGTGGCGTATATCGCGCAACGGCAACGAGCACCTGCGGAGGTGTCGTCGCTACCGAAGGTACGTCCGGCACGCTCGACACCGCGCGAAACACCAGCGGCATTCGCGTCACGGGCGATGCCGAAGCCGGCTTCCGTCGAGTTGTTGAGTATTACGTTCCGTCGTTGCAACATTTCTTCATCAGCGGGCGTCCGCATGAGCAGGCGCTGCTTGACCAGTTCCCGGCCGTGTATCAGCGAACGGGTGCGACGTTCTTGGCCTTCCCGTCGGTCGAGCCGCCACAAGGATCGGTATCCATTTGCCGCTTCTATTTGCCACCGTCGCTGGGCGGCCCCAACTCCCACTTCTACGGACAACCGGCAGATTGCAACGCGATCACAGCGCTGAACAACCCGATGTTCCAGTTTGAAGGCTACGACTTTGCGCTCTACGCACCCGTGGGCGGTGCCTGCCCGGGCCTCGCGCCGAAAAAGGTTTATCGCTCGTTCAACAATCGTGTCGCACAGAACGACGGTAACCATCGCTACACGACGACGCTAGCCAACTACAACGCGATGACCGCGCAAGGCTGGGTCGCCGAGGGCGCTGTGTTCTGCAGCGACTCCTCAACACCGTAACCACGCCGAAGACGCTTCGACGAATCGCGAAAGGCCCGCCCGATGCGGGCCTTTTCGTTGGCGGTGCACGTGGTTGAGCGTCGGGTCTGCTGCGCTGAACGCGCGTGACGGACAAATGAAGAGGCGCCTTATGGCTTTGTGCGTGTAGCGACCGCAGGACGGCCGTTGCGGCCAAATTTTCACGTAAGTCGACTAGATGAAATATTCGCTCGTAGTGACCGCAGAACAGGCGATACGAGCAAAAAGCTATTAGGAACCTTACAAAGTCCGCGCCAACGCTTCCATCTCACGCCGGAACGCAATCGCGCGTTGTTGCACTTCGTTTTGAGTGACGAATTGCACGTCTTCCCAGCGTACCGTTTCGTGCGCGGCGATGTCGCGCTTCAAGGTACAGCCGTGGGCGAGGCCGAGGGGCAGCGCGCCGGTGACGACCGATTCGTCGGCGGGCGCGATTTTGCCGTAAACGGTGTACCCGCCTTCGCCGTCGAGCGCTTCGCCTGCACCCAGCGCGCGCTTGGCTGTGGCAACGACATCCGCGCGCCAATCGAGCGCACCGTCTTG
>JAKPSO010000631.1 GCA_029571495.1 Pseudomonadota bacterium | reverse complement strand
GCCGTTGATCGAACGGCATAACCGCATGGCGCGGGCGCTAGCGGAACCGGCGTAGGGCGGACGCGCGACGACGCCTGGTCGGCCAACGGTTAAGGCGCTTTACCCGACGCGATGTCCATCACTATGCGCGTGGCCAAATACAAGCGCGGCTGGATTGAGCTGATGAGTATGAATTCGGCATCAGTCGAATGCGCGCCGAAGCCTTGCAGTCCGAAGCGTTCGATCACGGGAGCCTTTGTGTTGAGCGCTGCGAACGCGGCGTCGGTGCCACCGCCTTCCGGCTCGGCGTCAACGACTAGCGTTTTGCCGAGTTCGCGGTAGACGGTTTGCGCGTATGCGGCCAGCGCGCGCGACGCAGGCGTGGCTTCGAGCGGCGGACGACGATTCTCGAATTTCACGGTCACTTCCGACTCCGGCAGGAGTTTGTTTTTAATGCGCGCACTGACCTTGCCTTCAAGCTCCTGCAGGTCGTTCACGCGCAACAGGCGAACGTCGGCCCATGCCTGTGCGCCCGGTGGAATCATATTGCGCACGACGCCCGCGTTGGCAACGGTCCAGTTCATTTTCAGGCCGGTTTCTGGTACTGAAAGATCGCGCAGTTGCAGTAACTGGTGCGCCATTTCGTAGAGCGCATTGACGCCACGTTCCGGCGCGCCGCCCGCGTGTGACGAGCGACCCTTCACGGTCATCGTTGCCATGGCGATGCCGCTCGTCGCGAGCGAGATTTTGTCGCTGTTGTGGCGCGATGCTTCGAACGAAAGCACCGCATCATGCTCGCTGCCGAGCTTGGCGATGAGCTTGCGCGATGCGGGCGAGCTGATTTCTTCATCGCCATTGATGAGTACCGTTAACACGCCATAGTCGCGCGCATTGAGCGCTTGCAACATTGACACGACGTGAATGATGGTCGCCACCCCCTGCTTGTCGTCAGCGATGCCTAGGCCATACGCACGGTCGCCGTCGATGCGAAACGGCTGCTTCGACAACATACCCACGGGGTACACCGTATCCATGTGTGCGATGAGCAAAATGCGCTTGCTGCCAGAGCCACGGAAAGTGCCACGAACTGCGCGTCCGATGCGATCCGGCAATCCTTCGAGTTGATAGATGTCCGCAACTGGCGCTTCGACGATTTCAACCTCGCCGCCGAGGGCTTTGAGTCGCGCGGCGACGAACTCGGCGGCGGTGTCCAGACCGTCGCGGTGGGTGCTGCCGGTTTCGATGTTGACCAATGCCTTGAGCGTTTCAAGCAGTTTCGGTTGCTCCGCTTCCGCGAGGGTCGCAATGGCGGCGACGGCGTTGCTGGCCTGCGAGAAAACCGGCGTCGCGGAAAAAACGGAGAAGGAGACCAGCAGCGCAGAGAGATAGGACGTAGAACGGCTGGTGAGCATGGAGGACCCTGAGAGGAGAGCATTCGACGAAGCAGTTTAGCCGAGCCTATCCGTTCCGGATTTCATGCATCTCGGCCATCGGCTCAATGATGCGAATCCCTCTTCGCGGGTGGATGGCACCGGTTAGATTGGGGCCAACAGCTTTTCGTATCAAGTGACCGTTCAGTGTCGATTTGCGGTCATTTTGTTAGTAAGTCAATAAATGCGAAAAACCGTTGCAAAAAACCCATGCAACAGTCGTTAGCGCCTCAAAGCTGTAAACCAACGGCATTGCGATAGCAGCGCACAGTCCTAGCCAGTGTGGGTTGAATTGGACGCTGACGTATTGTTGAAAGCGCACTGGGTCAAGTGAGGCGGTGTGCGCTACATTCGAGGCAAGAAATATCTTATCGAGGGCCTATGAAATCCATTCTTGTCGCGTTTGCTTGCTTCGTTTTCGCCACGCTCGCGTCCGCTGAGGCAGTTGGCACCAAGTACAACATTGCCCATACGCGTTCGCGTAACGCCGACATGGTCATCATCAAAGTCGGCCCACGTTTTTTTGAAGCCGATCTGAAAACTCAGGCGCGTTGGTACACCGATATGCAAGCCTGTGCGCGTGGCGTTAAGTTAGCGGGAACGGTGATCGTGGTGCCAACGGTCAATGGCCGCTTTAAGTTCTACGGGCCCAACTCATGGCACGAATTTCTTCGCACCATCGATATGTCTTGGGTAAATGCGCGCGTGAACAAAGAGATGACCTGTCACTTCTAGCGTTGTGCCGGACATTCGTCTGAACTGCCTCACACCGGCACAAGGAAAAATATGATTTTTAGTGTCGGCGCTGCCCGCGCCTGTCTCTTCGTGTTGTTTGGGAGCCTCGCTTTGACGTGTGCTGCGCAGACGGTGCCGCCTGCGAAATGGGAAACCTCCAAGCTAGACAACGGAACGCGCTATTTGTCGTACCACTCGACTGCGCCGCAGCTGGGAAAACCTACGCCATTCATTGTGAATTTCTTTTGCAGCCCATTCAGCACCAAGACCGAGAAAGGCATGCTCGGCATCGAAATTTACGTTGATAACGTGGCTGCGCTCAAACCGTTCAAATTCGACGATTTCGACGGACCTGACGCCGCGACCAACGGTAAAAAATTGCTGCGCATTACCGTAAATCGACCTGGCAAACCCGCGTTCGTCGCGGACACGATGCTCAGCGGTTGGACGCCGGGACCGAAGAATTTTGCCTTCGGCACCTCCGAAGAAAGCCAGCGCGCGAAGAGCACCGAAAAGACAGTCTTGCAAGCGCTAGCAGACGACGCCGAGAGCCTGCAACTGACCATCACTGACCCACGTAACGCGAAGCTAAAGCTCGAATTTACGGTGCCGGTTACGGACAAGCGCAGCGAATTTAAATCGTTGCTCGCGGGGCTGAAATGAACGCGCGTAGTCCTTTCGTTGTTGCGTTCGTGTGCGTCGCGAATGTGTTCGCGGTGACTCCGGCAGTCACGCATGCGCAAGCCGACACCGCTCAGGCGCGGCAGCTATTCGCTGAGATCAACAAGAAGTTGCCGCAACTTGAACGTGTGACTTTCAACTCCAAGCGGCCGGGCGTGGACTACAAAGCCGAGGGTAAGGCTTGGGTGGATGTCGGTGCGATTAAGAAGGTAGAAATTACTGAACGCGACGATGGCGGCGATGTTGTCAGCGAGTTCTACTATTCGGGCGGGACGCTCGTATTCGTGTACGAAGCCGTCAAAGGCTTCGCTGATTCCGGCAACTCGAAAAAGCAGATAACCACCAACGAAGAGCGCTACTACTTCCGTGACGGCAAGCTCTTCAAGTGGGTCAGTGGCATGGGAAATGACAAAGGCGGTAATGCGCCTGATAGCCCCGAATTTGCTGATACGGCCAAGTCGCGCCTTGCGGCATCTGCGATATTTCAAGCCGCTGCGCAGAAGGCGTTGTCCACGAAACCGGCATCGAAATAATTTTGTGTTCCTCCGCAGCCGCTTGCGCGGCGAGCGAGCGGATAGTTTTTGACGCATGCGCAGTTTTCGCTCACGCGGCTACAGAGGACGTACCGTGCTCCATTCTTCAATTGTTGTCCCGTCACACGATCGCATGCTTCGTTTGCTAACGGCTGCGCTCGGTTTGGCGGTGGTCTCGAGCGCGACTGCGCAAACTGCTGCACCAACGGCGACGGTGAAAGTTGGAAGCTT
>JAKPSO010000626.1 GCA_029571495.1 Pseudomonadota bacterium | reverse complement strand
CAAGACGTCGAATTCACAATTGACGTGCGCTCCGGTGACGACGCGATTCGTGCCGTCGCGCTCAATGCATTCGCGACGGAGTTGCCCGCCATCGCTAAGCGACGCAACGTCACGTTGGCGATCGAAACCTTGTACGACGCGGGTGCCGCGCCGTGCGACCCGACGTTGCAGAAGCAATTTGAGGCCGCGATTGCGGCACAGGGCATCACGCCGCGCTACTTACCCAGCGGGGCCGGGCACGATGCAATGGTGTTCCCGGCGGTCGCGCCGATGGCCATGCTCTTCGTTCGCTGCGGCAACAACGGTATCAGCCACCATCCCGATGAAACGATGACCGCTGAAGACGCGGAAATCGCGACCAACGTACTGCTCCATTTTTTCGAAAACTATCAACCACCAACATTCACCGCCGACAAAGCGCAACGTGTTGAGCGACCCACCAAGCCTTCCCAATCATGACGACAGAATCCACCGCTACCACCATTGCCCAATACGTCGACGCGCACCACGCGGATCAAATCGCCTTCCTGCGCGAAATTGTTCGCGTGCCATCGGACACACCACCGGGCAATAACAATCCGCCAGCAGAAAAAGCAGCGGAGCTGCTCACGGCGCGCGGCTACACCGTCGAGCGCTTCGCCGTGCCGGAACAGCGCGTGCGCGACTATGGCATGGTGTCGGTGACCAACTTGATCGTCCGTCACAAGTTTGGCAACGGTGGCCCCACCATCGCGCTCAACGCGCACGGCGATGTGGTGCCCCCAGGCGACGGCTGGAGCTTCGATCCCTACGGCGGCGAAGTGAAAGATGGGCGCATGTATGGGCGCGGCGTTGCGGTGAGCAAGAGCGACATCGCAAGCTTCACCTTCGCGCTTGACGCGCTCAAGGCCGCCGAGAAAGCCGGCGCGAAACTTAACGGCGCGGTTGAATTGCATTTCACCTATGACGAAGAATTCGGCGGTCTCGTCGGCCCCGGCTACTTGCTGGAACAAAAGGCCACGAAGCCGGACTACGTGATCGGCGCAAGTTTTAGCTATGCCATCGTCACCGCACACAACGGTTGCTTGCAGTTTGAAGTGACCGTGCATGGGACTGCGTCGCATGGCTCGATGCCAGAGACCGGGCACGACGCGTTGCAAGCAGCCAACGCCATTCTTAACGCGATTTACGGCAAGCTTCCCGACCTAGGCAAAATCAAATCTAAGGTCGCGGGCATCAACACGCCAACGATGTTGGTGGGCCAAATCAGCGGCGGCACCAACACCAACGTCGTTCCCGGCAAGGTCGTTTTGAAGATGGATCGACGCATGATTCCCGAAGAAAATCCCGCGGAAGTCGAAGCGCAAGTTCGCGCGATCATCGAAGGCGCGATTGCGGGCCGCAGCGGCATTCGCGTCGAGATCAAACGCATCTTGCTTGCTAACGCCCTCAAGCCGCTTCCAGGTCAAGAAAAAATCGTTGCAGCACTGCAAAAGCATGGCGAACGCGTGTTCGGCGAGCCGATCCCCGCCATCGGCGTGCCGCTCTACACCGATGCGCGCCTGTACGGCGAAGCGGGCATTCCGGTCGTACTTTACGGCGCGGGCCCGCGTACCGTGCCTGAATCCAACGCTAAGCGTGCCGACGAGAATTTAGCGCTGGAAGATCTACGCAAAGCGACCCAAGTGGTGGCGTGCGCAGTGGCGGAGTTGCTTGGCGCGTAAGCGCACGCTAAGTCCTGGCTTGGGCCGCTCCACAGCTTTTTCGCGGTAACGGCCGACACACGGTCGTTACGGACGCAAAACAGCGGTACTCGACTTCTCTTCAAATAAGGCTACAAGGGCCTAATGGAAGCCGATAGCAAAGAAAGTCGTTAGTCATCCACACGACTGCGTGTCACCAAACGCGGTCGAGCCCGTTACACGAGTACGCGCTCAATCCCACCGTTGTTGGCGCGGGCAACGTACTCGGGCATCCACTGCTCGCCGAGGATGTGCTTGGCCATTTCGACCACGATGTAGTCAGCCTTGGTGTCGCTGTCGTTGTCGTACCTCGACAAGCCCTGCAAACACGATGGGCAGCTCGTGAGGATTTTTACGTCACCTTTGAAGGGTTCGTCGACGCCGGAAGCGGACTTCACGGGAATCGCGCGCAACTTGTCGGCGCCTTTGCGCATCTCCGCTTCCTTGCGGAAACGCACTTGCGTGGAGATGTCCGGGCGCGTCACGGCCAAGGTGCCGGATTCGCCACAGCAACGGTCGTTGAGATCAACCTGTTGTCCC
>JAKPSO010001003.1 GCA_029571495.1 Pseudomonadota bacterium | reverse complement strand
TGGCTTTGACACCGCTTGGCAACTGGCCCTTCCAGTTGGGGCCAACTAAGGCGTAGGTACCCGCTTTGGAGCCGGTGGCGCGGGTTCCGATGTAGCCGAAGTTGTCCGCATCGAAATTGGCGAGTTCTATGGAGTAGTAGCGACTACCAAAGTCCGGCACCTTGATGATCATCGGTTCTCGCGTGAGGTCGATCCAACCACCCGAATACACGGTGTCGCTATTGGGGCGTCCGCCGTCCTTGTAGCGCGCATCCAACAGCCCGCGTTGGTGTGTCAAAACGTTCGGCGCAAATACGGGTGACGACATCGCCATGCCAGGCACCCCTGCCGTGGCCCAACGCCAGCGTAAGAGCGCGTTGTACATCCACGGGAAGAGATGCACGTACGCTGTCACGCCGAGCGAGTAGGCGTATTCCTCCTCCCAACTCGCATCGGGCGCGGCGCCCGTGATGCGACTCACAGGCGGTTTGGCGTTGGCGGTTGAAGCGGCCGCGGCTGCTGTTTGCGCTTGGACGACACTGAAGTTGCCGACGAGCATCGCCGTTAGCGCGACACCGCAAACTGATCGAGAAAAATTCATGCTGTCTCCGGCGCTGTTGAGGATCACTGTACCTGCGGCTTACCAAACTCCAGTTCGCCAAAACTGAATGTCGGTTTCATGAATGGGAATAGGAAGTTTGATGTGAGCTCGGAACTCGGCGCCATGTTGTAGAACTTCGGGTCGCGTTTGCTTGGGCCCGCAATCGTGCGCTCCATGTCCATCGAGATGTACTGATCGTTGGAGTTTTCTAGTGTGTTGGCATTCATGATGATGTCGATGCCATAACGCGCGGCGTTTTTTTTGACGCCCGGAATTTTCGAGTGCTGTGGCGCATACGAGTCGGCGCAAATGCCGTTTTCACTCGTGACGAAAATGCCGTCTGGCGTCTTCGCGACCAGTGAATGATTGCCTTCGGTGTGGCCCGGACTATGTACGAGCGCAATGCCATCCCCCAGTTTTGCCGAACCGTCTAGTTGCACAATTTTGTTGAGATCGATTCCGGCGACGCCGTTCGGGCAGTACCACAGCGCTTGCGATGGCAGTAGCGCGTTGGCCGATGCCCATTCGTGTTTCATGACCAACAGTTTGGCGTTCGGAAACACGCCGGGCGCACCATTCGTGCCCAGCCACTTACGAATGTCTTGCGTGTGCAAGTGATCGTAGGAGATGTAATCCACTTGCTCGGGTTTGATGCCCGTGAGCGCAAGCGCCTCCTCAACAGTGCGCCGGAACGGCACCAGAAGCGGCTCAATAATCGGACGAAATGGGGTGTTCAGAAGTGTTTGAAAGAACGGCGTTTGCTCATCGGCTTCCGCGTCGGATGGGCTGAACAGCAAGGTCTTTAGGCCCGCGCTGGTGTTGTATTGAACAACGAAAAGGCGATTGAAAATGCACAGGAGCGGCGAGATGGAAAACGCGGCGTCGCGGAGACCATACTTAACCGGGAATGGCACGGTGATCAGGTTGATGCTTCGATAGAAAACTACATCGATCTCCGACAACATTTTTTGTCGGAACGCGGTCGCGCGCCGTCGCACTTCTGCGAGACGATCCGCTGGACCAGGTGCAGCGCGCGCGCCGTCGAAGTCGGAAATAGCGAGAATTTCGGAAGGCATTGAAGCAGTCATGGTGTCGCTCGATATGAATACAGAAAGGTGACTCGATGTTTCGCAGAGGCTATTTCGGTGTCACGATGGGGAAAGTGCCTGGCGCTTTGTCGATGAGTGAAAAGAAACGAACAAGGTCAATCTTGCTGCCGTCGATCTTTAGGTCATCGCTGAGAAGCGTGTCTTTGACGCCGGCCGTTCCCGCGATCATCTTGATGAAGATGCCCTTGGTGAGCGTAAGCGTCGCGTTCGCGTCGCTCGCCAGCGCGCCGGGCTTAAAGTGCAGCACAGCGTTCTCGAGCCAGAGCACAAACGACTCTTTAGTGTCGCTGAGTACCAGATTGATCTTCAAGTTCTTGCCGTCTGCTGCTGGGCCGTCCAAGCTGCCGGCCATGGCTTCGAGAAAGCGTTCAATGGGCGTTTGCATTAACAAGTCCATTAGGTCGGCTTTGCTGATGCCCTTTTTGGGTGGCCCATTGCGTAATTCATTGGCCCCGGTGAGGTAGGCATTACGCCACAACGCAGATTCCGCTGCATAGCCCATTTGATCGTAGGTGCGGGCGAGTAGCTCTTTGGCCGCCTTATGATCGGGTTGCGCGAAGACTGCATGGTTCAACAGCTCCGCTGCCCAGCGATAGTCACCCTTGTCGAAAGCGCCTTGCGCTGCCGAAACGGCTTTGTCTGCTCCGCCGATCAAATCCATGTAGCGTTTGGCGGAGTCTTGCGGTGCCAACGGATTGAGGTTGGCTGGGTTGCCGTCATAGATGCCCATGTAGAGCTGGTACACGGCTTTCACGTTGTGCCGCACATCGCCGTAGTAGCCACGCGCCCCGAAGTACTCGTCGAGCGACTTCGGAAGCTTCACCATGTCCGCGATTTCACGCGGCGTGTAGCCTGCGTTAATCAGGCGAACGGTCTGATCGTGAGTGTATTTGTAGACATCACGGTGTTTGGTGATGAATTCTTTGATGCGTGCGTTGCCCCAAATCGGCCAATTGTGTTGACCGATATAGATGTCAATTCCGTTAACTTGCTCCAACGCTTGATCGAGGTAGTTTGACCATGCGAGTGCGTCGCGAACTTTTGCGCCACGAATGGGCAACAAGTTGTGCATCGTTTGCGCGAGATTTTCCGCGCCGCAGTAAATCTTCAACTCGGGCACGGTAAACGTGAGCTCCGACGGCGCTTCCGCACCCGGTACGTTGTAGAAAACGAACCCGACGCCGTCAAGCGTCATTTCTTGCCGCGGCTTGGGGACCAGCGCATTGGGCGGCAATATTCCAAACGTGCCGTACACCACCATCTTGCCATTGCCAACGTCGACCATACCCTTGGCCGAGCGCTCAAGGTCTTTGCCAAATTGGTAGCTGGAGCGACGACCCATTGCTGTGCCGACTAAGACGTTTTCGCTTGTGGCTTCCTCCATAAAACCGATCGGCGCGACGACGGGCACCTTTCGAGTCTCAATATCTTTGGGTGAAATCACGCCGAGCGCACCGCCAAAGTGATCGATGTGGGAGTGCGTGAATATCAGCGCGGACACCGACTTGTCACCAAGGTGTTTCCGCGCAAAGGCCATTGCTGCTTCGGCAGTTTCACGCGTGTTGAGCGTGTCGACGACGATCCAACCAGTCTTGCCTTCGATCAGGGTGATGCTGGCATTGTCAAAGCCACGAAGCTGGTAGACGCGGTCGGTGACTTTGAATAAACCGATTTGTTCGTTCAGAATCGCGTGCCGCCACAAACTCGGATTCACCGTTCCCGGCGCGGCGCCATCTAGAAACTTAAACGCTTCGAAGTCGCGAAGGACGCGCCCGTCAGCGGCCACGATTTTGCCGGTGGGGCGCGCGACGAGTCCGCGCTTCGCATCTTCAAAATCTTGTGCGTCTTTTAGGTTGAGTTTTGCCGCGAACTCCGCGTTGCTCGCAACCGTCGTTGCCGAGGCGTCACCTGCTTCACCACCGACGCCAGTATTTTTGCTGCAACCTTGCAACGCACATAGCGTTGCCACGGCCAGTGCCGCGACTTTCAATCTTGACATGCGGGCTCCCCCCTTGCGTAGTTACTGGACACACGGCACCCGCGAAGGTGCCGCGTTCGGATGTGAGCCTATTTGGCTCTTGCGGCTGCTTGTTGCGCTGCGTCGGCTTCTTCCGCTTGCTTGTTCAAGCTGCCCAATTCGGCGGGCGAGTTGCACGTAAACGCCG
>JAKPSO010001002.1 GCA_029571495.1 Pseudomonadota bacterium | reverse complement strand
TCGACCACTCATGTCCAACCGCCGTTTTGCGTATCGCCTCGTCAACGTCTTTGTAGAGTCTGACTCATCCACCTTCGGCGGCAACCCGCTGTGTGTCTTTGAGAACGCGCACGGCATGAGTGACGCCGAGATGCAGTCGCTGGCGGCGCAGTTTAATTTATCGGAAACCACCTTCATACTGCCCGCCGCTGCGGGTTCCAACGCGCCGCCGACAGTGCGTATCTTCACGCCAGCTTTCGAGATGCCATTTGCCGGCCACCCGACCATCGGCACCGCGTTCGTAACTAACGCGTTGGGCTTACCCGGTTGCGCGGGAGATGCGCTCACCTTGCGCATGAAGGCCGGTGACATTCCGGTCACGCGGGAGCAGGGTGGTTGGACTTTCACGGCGAACGCTCATACGAGTCGCGCCAGCGGCATCGCGCGTACGGACGTCGCGGCGATGCTTGGACTAAGCGCGGCGGATATTGCGGCTGACGCGCGCTACGTCGACACCGGCAGCGAGCAACTGGTGATTCCCGTCGCGTCGGTCGCTGCGCTAGCACACGTGCAGCCCGACGTCACGCTGCTGGCACAAAATGTGCGCACGAAAGGCGGACGCTTTCTCGCGTATGTCGTCGCGCGCGTCGCGGCTGACCGTTTTCAAGTGCGCTTTTTCTTCCCGAAGGGCGGCAACCAAATGGCCGAAGACCCGGGCACCGGCTCGGCGTGTTCGTGCCTCGGCGGTTTTCTTCTCGACGCGGGCGAAGCGACGCCGTCGCGATTCACCGTCACGCAAGGCGAATTCATCGACCGCCTCAACGTGTTGCAGCTTGCGCTCACGAAGGACAAGCGCATCCGCGTCGGCGGGCGCGTGCTCTCGTTGGGCGGAGGCGTGATTACGTTGCCGTGATATAGCTTTTTGGCTCAACGCGCCAATCGGCGGTCGTTAGAGCTAAATTTTGCTATATGTCGAGATATGTGCGTTTTGCCCGCTAACGACCAATTTGCGGCGCATACAATAGAAAAGCTGTAAGTCATTTCAGAAGACTATCGCTTGCATAGGCTTGTTGTGTGTATTATTGTAGTAATACAGTAATTCAACGGCGCAACGAGCAATCACCGGCCCACCTCGTGAACCTAGTTTTCATCATCGAGCCTTCAACCGCGACGCCGATCTTTCGCCAGATCGTTGATCAGGTCGCGCGCGCCGTCGCCGCAGGCAGCGTGCGGCCGGGCGACGAATTGCCCTCCGTGCGCGCCGTTGCAGAGCGGCACGCGATTAACCCGATGACCGTGTCAAAGGCCTATTCACTCCTCGAAGCACAAGGCCTCGTCGAACGCCGTCGCGGCCTCGGCATGGTCATCCGCGAAACCGTCCCCGCCGCGATGGACGCACGTCTCGCGCTCCTAAAGCCCGCCATCGATCACGCCGCCGCCGTTAGTCGCCAGCTCGGCCTCTCGGCGGAGGAGGCGGTGGCGGCGTTCCGCGACGCAC
This sequence comes from Pseudomonadota bacterium, assembly GCA_029571495.1. Lineage (GTDB taxonomy): Bacteria > Pseudomonadota > Gammaproteobacteria > Burkholderiales > Casimicrobiaceae > Casimicrobium. Next base: position 1,638 of record JAKPSO010001002.1, on the reverse strand, counting down.
TCACCCAACTCAAATCCAACAACACGGCCGCATCCGCCGACAAGGATCACTCATGAACAACACACCTGCCGTCGTCGTCGAACACTTGAGCCTGCGCTACGGTCCCGTCACTGCACTCGACGACGTGTCGTTGAACGTCGAGCGTGGCTCCGTGCTCGCCGTCGTCGGGCGCAATGGCGCGGGCAAGTCATCGTTACTGCAATCTATGCTCGGCTTGATCGTTCCGCAAAATGGCAGCGCACAGTTGCTCGGATGCTCAAGCCTTGATCTATCCGATGACGTCAAAGCGCGCATCGGCTACGTGTCGCAATCGCCTGAGCTCTTCGAGTGGCTGCGAGTGGGCGAACAAATTTCTCTCATTGGCGGGCTCTACCCGCGTTGGTCAGAGGAGCGTGCGCGCGCGTTGTGTGTGCGATTTTCGATTGCCGAGGACATGAAGGTGCGAACTTTGTCGCTCGGCGAAAAGCAGCGACTTGCGATTGTGATCGCGCTCGCGCACCAACCTGATCTGCTCGTTTTCGACGAGCCCGTCGCGAGCCTTGATCCTGTCGGACGTCGTGACTTCTTGCGTGCATTGTTTGAGCACGAGCCGCGCGACGGCGAACCCGTCACCGTCGTGATTTCGAGTCATTTGCTGGAAGACTTGGAGCGCATCGCGACGCATGTGTTGTTTCTTGAGCGCGGGCGTGTGCAACTCTTAGGGGCTCGTGACGAACTATCCGAGCGCGTGCAGATGGTGGTGACCGCGCACGAAATTGCGCCGCAGGCCGGATTGCTGAAGAGTCAACGACTAGCGGAAAGTCAGTGGCAGCACATCATCGATATGCGCGTGTTCGCCGCCTCGGCTTTACCGCACGATGCGTCGCTCGCGCCGCTGAGTCTCGGTGATTTGTTTGAGGTGCTCAACACATGAACAACGTGCTCGTTCTTATGCGATTCGCGGTTGGATTGTTGGGCGGCCGACTGATGATTTCAATTTGGCTTCTAGCGCTTGCGGTGGGGTGGGGCGCGCTTGCCTACGCGATGTGGCACCCGATGGGGCTTCTCGACCCTGACCGAGTGCACGTCGAGATGTCTGCTATGCTCGCGGCGATGGCCTCGCTGGGCGGCGTGTGCGCGCTCACCTATCTTTGGAACGTCGAGAGACGGTATTCGCTCTGGCAACTTTCGCCCGGAGCAAAGCGCATCACCAAACGCCTGTGTCGCGCGATGGCTTTGGCAAGCATTGTCGCGGGGATTCCCACGGTGATGCTACGTGCGTATTCGTCGACGTCTGATCGGATGTGGAGAATCTCGCCCGATCTGGTCTTGGGTGACCCTCCAGATCTGAAGCGAACGTTTTCGTTTGCTGACGTACCTGCCCACGCATACGCGGCAGAAGCGATGTTGTTCCTCGGCGTCGCCTGGTTCATCCTGATTGTTTTTCGACGCACGGGCCTCGGGTTGTCATTCGCCCTGCTTCCGACCCTCATTTTTGCGTCGAATCAAACAACATATCGTTCAACGCTGGGGCTACCGTTCGCGGCTTGCGTCGTAGTCATCGCGCTCGAATTCGTTTGGCGGCGTTGGCTACTGAGCCGCGTGGAGGACTACCTGAGCCGTCCACGCACGGAATCGAAGAAACTGCGAACACCTTGG
>JAKPSO010000608.1 GCA_029571495.1 Pseudomonadota bacterium | reverse complement strand
CATGCAACAGACGTCCCTTGAAGATTTCTTCTTGTGAAACGAAACGCTCGACCAAATGCACGTCGTCCAGTGCGTCGCTGTCTGCGCCCTGCCTGCCGTCGTCGCGCTTCACACCCAATCCTTCGCGATCAGGAAATCGGTGTGCAACGCCGCCTCGGGCGAACCGGGCTCTGGTTTGTAGTCATAGCGCCAACGCACCTCGGGCGGCATGCTCATGAGGATAGCTTCGGTGCGACCGTTCGATTGCAAACCAAAGTGCGTGCCGCGATCCCACACCAAATTGAATTCAACATACCGACCGCGTCGGTAAAGCTGCCAGTCGCGTTCGCGCTCGCCATACGGCGTGCCGCAGCGCGTCTTGAGGATCGGAGCGTAGCCCGGTACAAAATGCTCGCCCACTGAGCGCACCATGGCAAAGCTCTGCTCAAAACCCAGTGCACTGAAGTCGTCAAAGAACGTGCCGCCAATGCCGCGTGGCTCGTTGCGATGTTTCAAGAAAAAGTAGTCATCGCACTGCTTCTTGAACCGTGGAAACAGGTCCGCGCCGAAGGGCTCGCACGCCGCTTTGCTCTGCATGTGCCAATGCACAGCGTCTTCGTTAAAGCCGTAATATGGCGTCAAATCCATTCCGCCGCCGAACCACCACACGGGCTCGCCGTCTTTCGGACGCGCGATGAAAAAACGCACGTTCATGTGCGTGGTCGGCGCGTACGGGTTGCGCGGATGGATCACGAGCGAGACGCCCATCGCCTCCCAGGGCGCACCCGCCAGAGAGGGGCGTTGCGCCGTCGCCGACGGCGGCATACTGCTGCCGAGCACATGCGAGAAATTGACACCTCCGCGCTCAATGACGCGCCCACCTTCGATCAAGCGCGAGATGCCGCCCCCGCCTTCCGGGCGTTGCCATTCGTCGCGGAGAAACGGACCACCATCAACCGCTTCAAGCGCGGAAACGATGGACTGTTGCAGCCCGACCAAAAATTCGTGAACGCGCGCAACGTCGTCGCGCGACACGGGGCTTGAACTCGCGTTACTCATCGTTTCTTCACCACACTAGCGTTGTTTGATCGCGCGCCAGCCAATGTCTCGGCGCATTTGCATCCCGTCGAACCGAATGCCGTCGGCGACCTCGTACGCGCGCTTCTGCGCAATCTTCACGGTGTCGCCGAGAGCGGTGACACATAAGACGCGACCACCGGCGACAACGATATTGGCGTCGCTCACCGCGGTTCCTGCATGAAACACATGCGCGTCGTTATGCTTCGCACCGAGCCCGTGAATCACGTCGCCTTTGCGCGGATTGTCGGGGTAGCCGTGCGCGGCGAGCACCACACCCAGCGCCACGCGGCGATCCCACTCGGCGTCAACCGTGTCGAGCGTGCCGTTGATACCGTGCTCCACCAAGTCGACAAGATCGCTCTTGAGGCGCATCATGATCGGCTGCGTTTCCGGGTCGCCGAAACGACAATTGAATTCGAGTGTTTTGGGATTTCCCTGCGCGTCTACCATCACCCCGGCGTACAGAAAGCCGGTGTACTGAATGCCGTCTCTCGCCATCCCGTTCACCGTCGGCAGGATGATTTCACGCATGATGCGTGCGTGCAGCGCGGGCGTGACGATAGGCGCGGGCGAATACGCGCCCATGCCGCCCGTGTTCGGGCCTGCATCGCCATCGAGCAATCGCTTGTGATCTTGGCTTGAGGCCATCGTCAGCACATTACGGCCATCGACCATGACGATGAAGCTCGCTTCTTCGCCGAACAAACATTCTTCAACGACCACGCGTGCACCGGCCGCGCCGAATGCGTTGTCCGCGAGCATCATGTCGATGGCCGCGTGCGCTTCGTCGAGCGTCGCAGCAACGACGACGCCCTTACCCGCCGCCAAGCCATCGGCCTTAATGACGATGGGCGCACCCTTTTGATTCACATACGCATGCGCTGCGGCCGCATCGGTAAACGTCTCGTATACGGCCGTCGGAATGCCGTGGCGTTTCATGAACGCCTTCGCAAAATCTTTCGACGATTCAAGTTGTGCCGCTGCTTTGGTCGGCCCGAAAATCTTCAGTCCTTCCGCACGAAACGCATCCACCACACCCGCGGCCAGTGGCGCTTCGGGGCCGACGACGGTCATTCCCACCTTTTCGTGCTTTGCCAGCGCGAGCCATTGCTCCACGTTGTTCGCCAACGCGTTTTCGCAGTTGGGTTCCGTCGCGCTGCCGGCGTTACCCGGCGCAACGATCACGTTCTGCACGCGCGGGCTTTGCGCAAGTTTCCAAGCGAGCGCGTGTTCGCGTCCGCCGGAGCCGATGACTAAAACTTTCAACCTAATTCCTTCTAATGGCGGAAATGGCGAACGCCGGTCGTCACCATCGCCACCCCACGTTCGTTCGCAGCGTTGATGACTTCTTCGTCGCGCATGCTGCCGCCGGGTTGAATCACGGCAATCGCACCGGCGTCGGCCAACACATCAAGGCCGTCGCGGAATGGGAAGAAAGCGTCGCTGGCGGCGACAGATCCGACAAGCGTGAGACCTGCGTGTTCTGCCTTAATCTTCGCGATGCGCGCCGAATCGAGTCGGCTCATCTGGCCCGCGCCGATGCCCAGCGTCTGACCGTCCTTCGCGAACACAATTGCGTTGGACTTCACAAAATGCGCGACCTGCCACACGAATTGCATGTCTTTCAGTTGCTGCGCGCTCGGCGCTTTGGTCGTCACGACTTTCAGTGCGTCGGGATTGAGTTTGTGCGTGTCCGGGCTTTGCACCAACAAGCCGCCGCCCACGCGCTTCATTTCCAACGCATTGGCGCTCTCATAGAGCGATTTCATCGGTACCGTGAGCACGCGCACGTTAGTTTTCTTCGCGAGCAGCTCAAGCGCTTCCGCCGTGTATTCCGGCGCGATGAGCACTTCGAGAAATTGTTTGCTCACCGCTTCGGCGCAAGCTGCATCAACCTTGCGGTTGAAGGCAATGATGCCACCAAACGCAGAGGTTGGATCGGTCGCCAGCGCGCGGCTGTACGCCGCGAGCGGCGTATCGCCCAATGCGACTCCGC
>JAKPSO010000605.1 GCA_029571495.1 Pseudomonadota bacterium | reverse complement strand
GGCCGTTGCCGTGGTCGCGCCGATGCGACCGAACAACGGGAAGCTGATGCCGGTCGGGGAAATCAGTGTCGCCGTGATGTCGCCGCCCCAGTTGTGGGTCGTCCCGAACGTCATGCTGACGCGAATATCGGTCAACGCCGTCGAGGCGAGCCCCGTCGCACTGAAAGTTATGTTGAGCGGAGCGCCCGGCGCCGGACAAGTGCCGCTAATGCCATCGGGAATGGTGCCAACGCCAGAACCCGTGAACGTAGCTGCGTGACTCGTCGACGCAATGATTAATACGCCTAGGAGGACGGCCCACCGAGCCATGAATTTGTACGCGTGCGCAGAGAGTCCCATCATTTTTTCTTTTCTAGTAGTTCGAAATTAGTTTACGACGCTTCCAGCCGGAATCCATTTTTCCAGCTTCTTCTTGCCTTCAAAGCGTATGAACAGCCAGCCGTATTCGGTTTTGTCACCGTCACGCGACGGCCGATAGTCGAGTAGCGTGACGGTGTCGCCTTTGATCAGATACATGCCGGAGCGCGCCGCCGGGTTTGGTTGCTCGTGCAGCCACACTTTGGTTTCGCCAATCTTGGCCGTGGCGCTTGGCAAGGTCTCGGGCGCAACGTTAGCCGGGGCTTCGGCGCTGACGATGCGACTGTCAGTGACTTTGCCGCTGTCAGGCGGATAGATGGTCAGTTGATCAAGCGGCACATTCAGCCAACGCAGTGCGTTTTGCTCGCGAACAACGGCAGTTGAGAGCACGCCATTACGCAGGCGATACTCGGTGCACGTCCACTGCGGACCATCACGCTCCCAAGTGATCACGGCTTTGCGTAAAGGCTCGAGCGTTGGGTTGCCGAGGATGCTTGAGAATTTCTTGAACTTTCGCTCGGTCGGCTCCCATAGATGCAGCCAGTAAGTGGCCATCGCCCCGCTATAGCCAACCCCTGCTAGCACGGCGATGTCGTCATAACCATCGTAGTTAAAGTCCGCGACCAAAAGTGGCGCGGCGGCTCCGCGTTCGTCGTCTTCGAGCGCCTCGCCGAGCGACTGCACGCCGCCACCGGGAAGCTTCACCTGCCACGTGTCCTTCAAGACTTCGACGACGGCCACGTGGTCTCGTTGCAGCGAATAGATATACGGGAGTCTAGTCACGTGCTTCGCGTCTACCGCAACCGACGGCGCGTTGAGTGCTAGGCATCCCGCCAGCAAGGCAAATGCTCTGCATGAGAGCGGCACAAGCGCCTTGAAGCAATTCCTCATGGATTTGGTGCGTTGTCTTTGAGAAACTTGGCCTCGGCGGGGCGCTTTGCATAGACAGCGTTGAGTACCGCGAATCGCTGTTTGGCGTCGCCGCATTCACGCTTCAATGCGGCAGCGAGAAACTGTCGCCGCGCCGTGTCGGTGCCTTCTTCACCTTCAAAATGTTCGCAACGCTCGCGGGCGTTTAGGAACGCTCGAACCTCTACTGGGAGCGCACCTTGTGGCCACTTTCCTTGCATCGGCGGGAGTTGCGTCCGCACGTAGGCGAGTTCTGGCGAGAACTCCGGCGGCGCAACATCCTCCTGTCGCAACCAACCCGTCGTGGCAACCTTGTCGTCAAGGTACTGCACTCGCGCGAAAGCGGGTGTTTCGCGGAGTACCGCAACGGCATCCCACTTGACAACATACGCGCGCTGCTTGGTGCTTTCGTGCGCTTCGCTATGGAAGTAGGCTCGCTTGGCGGAGATCAGACGAATGCCTTGCCAGTCCGCTTTGTATTGGAGACGGTACTTCGTGTTTGCCAGATCGGGAGCGGCCGTTTTGCAACCCGGCGGCATCGCGACGTTGAGTTGCACGATAGGCGTGTCGCCGTCGTAGGTCAGCAGGAGTTCGCCATAACTCGCGAAGTTGGCGTCAGCGGCGTTGGCGACGGCAATTTGGTAAATCTCGCCTTTGGGCAAGCCGTGAAAATACACGCGACAGGTCTTATCCAAGGTCACAAAATAACCCGTGACGCGGCCCTGATCGAGCGGCGCAACGGCCAACTTGAGTTCCGCGCCGTACGCTCCAGACTTGAGGTTCGACGCGCCCGCCCAAGCGTGTGGAACGGAACATACAAGTATGAGCGCCCCAAAAATGGCGCGAACTGGAATCAGCATATGTGTTTCGGTGTCCGGCGGCGTTGGCCTTAGGATGTGCCCAAGTCGTTAAGGGGTCACCGTCCGGGAGGACCTCTGAGCAAAGAGAAGGCGGACGATGACGTCTTAACGACAGATGCGCGCAGAGCACCAGCCCCCAAAAAAGGGCGACTGGCGCTTCTACCCGTGACGGAACGACTACTTGCGATTGCCGTCGTGCTTTTGGCGCGCGATGCGGCGACTTTGTTTGTTTTGCTCGCGTTGGATCGCGGCGCGCTCGGCGCGGGTGACTTTGCCATCGGCCTTTGCTGCAGCTTTCATCCCGTCGACTTTTGCTTGCCCTGCCTTTAGGCGAGCGGCTTCACGCTTCGAAATTTGACCTGTTGCCTCGCCCTTTGCGATGCGCGCGGATTGATTGGCTTGGCGCTGGTCGATGTTGGGAGTGGATTGAGCGCTCGCCGCCGCTGAAACGGCGAGGACGAGTGCTGCGGCGACGATGCCGGTAAATTTCATACGATGCTCCTTGTTGTGATTTGAAAAACTCAAGTAACGACGGCAAAAACAGAGTCCGTGTATGGGAAGAGACGCAACAACTCGCACCACCGTGCCAGCAAACGTAAACGTGATTTGTAATCAGTTGTAACGTCGTTGCTCACGCTCTGCGAGATTGCTTGCGCCCACATTTTGCGTAGCGTAATCATGAACGTGGACTGCGGACATCGCATGGCAATGCGACCCGTTGTGGCGGGCGAAGGCGCATAAACTCTCGCTTACGATGGATCAAGTCCTACTAGTCGAAGACGACGTGCCAACGCGCGAGTGGCTCGTGGCGCTGCTGACGGCAGCGGGCGAGCCGCAGCTTGCGCACGCCTGCGGTACCGTGCGCGAGGCGCTGGAGTGGTTGCGTAGCGGTCGCCCCGCCGACGTGGTACTCACCGATCTGGGGCTACCCGATGGCAGTGGCTTAGAGGTCATTCGCGAGGCGTGCCGTACGCCTGGTCGTGAGGTGTTGGTACTCTCCATTTTTGGCGACGAGAACAACGTGCTCTCGGCAATCGATGCGGGCGCGGGCGGCTACCTGCTTAAAGACGGAAGCATCGAGTCGATTCGAGAACATCTAAATTGCCTTCGCAGCGGTGGTTCGCCGCTTTCACCACGTATTGCACGGACGCTCATCCGACGAACGCGCGAAACGCAATATTCCGACAATCGCGGCGGCGACGCCGCAACGAACCCACGTGAAACGCAAGCCACGCCAGAGAAGAGCACCAACCTGCTCTCCGATCGAGAACATGACGTGCTTACGGGAATCGGCAAAGGATTCAGCTACGGCGAGGTCGCCGACGCGTTAAAGATCACGACCAACACAGTACGCACTCACGTCCGTCACATCTACGAAAAGCTGTCGGTCAACTCCCGTACTGAAGCGCTCTACGAGTACAACCGACGCATGACCGAGCAAGGTCGTCCGCCGATTCGTTGATGGCCTCTGATCAGGCAGCAACGGACCGCGCCAAGTGGGCGCTCGCGCTGTCGGTGGTATTCGTTTGTGCTGTCATTGCGCTCACTCGACTACACCTGAGCACAGAGGTGACGACATCGACCGCACAACTTGTCAACAACGCACAAGTCGCCGAAGCCGGCCCGACATACCCGACGAAGATACCAAACGAAAGCGCGTGGAAGCCGGTGAAGCTGCCCGACAATTGGGACGGACAGCGTCCGGACTACCACGGCTACGTTTGGTACCGCCTGCCCGTGCCAGCCTCGCTGGCGCAGTGGGTTCGCCCCGCGATTTATCTGCCAGCAGCTGGCATGAACGCCGAAGCGTGGCTGAACGGTCAACGCGTCGGTGGTGCCGGTCGAATGCAATGGCCCGTTTCCCGCCATTTCTACACGCCGCAGCTTATCGAGTTTTCGCCAGGCTTGGTGCGCCGAGACGGCACAAACAACGAGTTATGGGTGCTTGTCGCCGGGCACCCAGGTTACCGCAGCGGTTTAGCGCCCGTATGGCTTGGAGAACACGACGACTTATTTAGCGCGTGGCGGACACGGCGGTTTTGGCAAATTGAAGGCAACGCCGCAACGATCGTGATCAATCTATCGATTGCAGTGTTTGTGCTGTTGATTGGTTGGCGTGATCGCGCACACGCGGCGTATTTATGGTTCG
>JAKPSO010000604.1 GCA_029571495.1 Pseudomonadota bacterium | reverse complement strand
TTCTCGAAAACTCGCAAAAGAAGACTGAGCGCCTGATGACCGAGATGCGTTCGATCAACGAACTCAAGGCGACGGACGGCGAGATCCACGCGGTCGCAACCAACCTCGTCATGATCGTCACCTTCTGGCACTCGTATGCCTACGTGATGAACCCGCGCAAGCTTGACGAAGAAAAGGCGATGAACCAGGGCGTGTTCCAGGTCATGGTGCTGCTCGCGCCGTACTTGCAGGGCGACGCCCGATTGTTGTTTGAAAAATTGGCCGCCGAGTATCGGTGAGCCGCGTGCGTTAAAGGAAAAAGGAGAGAAAAATCATGGCAAAAAAAGGTGGTTGGGCAGCGTTCCCACACGACAACAGCGCATTTGTTTACGAAGGCGCGGCGCTCAAGAAAAATTGGGCTCGACTGCACAAAGGCGACGCTGAACCGTTCCCGACCGACAAGGCCGTAGAAGAGGCTTGGCGGCTCTATCACGCCGGTGATTTTCAAGGTGCCTATGAAGCCGGCTTAGCGGCGGGACTCGACGGCTACAACGCTGCGAACAAGGCCGCGTGCATCTACAACAACTACCTCGAAACGAGCGACGCCAAAAAGCAGAAAGCGTACGAAGAAATCGCGGCGCGCTGCGAAGAGCTGCAAGCTGCGCAAAAGAAAAACGCCAACGCGTACTACTTGGCAGCGTACGCACTTGGTCGCTACGGCCAATTGATCGGCGTCGCCAAGGCGCTCACCCAAGGCATCGGCGGTAAGGTCAGCAAAGCCCTTGAAACCGCCCTCAAGCTCGAACCGAAACACGCTGATTCGCACATCGCACTCGGCACCTTCAACGCCGAAGTAATCGACAAAGTCGGCGCAATGATCGGCAAGATGACCTACGGCGCCAGCAAAGACGCCGCCGTCGAAAACTTCGACAAAGCGTTGAAGCTCAACCCAACGTCAGCCATCGCTCGAACGGAATACGCGAATGCGCTGTTCACGTTGTTTGGCAAAGCGAAAGTGAAGGATGCGGAGAAGTTGTACGCGGAGGCTGCGGCGTGTGAGCCTATGGACGCAATGGAGTGTCTGGATATTGAGGCGGCAAAGGCGGAGTTGGAGTGAGGTTGTTTGTTTTCCGCACTATCGCGTTGTACGCGATCGCAGCAGTGTTGACGGGTTGCGTCGTTGTGGTGCCGAACGGCGCGCAGAACGTTGGCGAAGCTCTAGCCAAGCGACCAGTTGCACCTCTGACGGCATTTACAACTCGTGACGCAGCGGGCAATCTTCAAGTTTTGCGTCTACCAGTCCAATGTATGCCAGTTGCGCCGCCGATAAGTGCGATGACGCGTGAGAAAACTAGTGTGGTCGAAGGGCGTATGGTTGCAGTCTTGCGAGCTGAAGGGATTTTCGATTCTGTGTCTTCGGCGGATGTTGTGCCCGCTTCGTTGAAGTCTGATGTGGAGCAATTGTTTCGCGAGTCCACGCGGGCCTTTCCGTGTCGCATGCCGCGCATTGCGAAGGATCAAGTGATTGAGATGCCGTTCACGTTTCGCTTGGAGTAATTGACGCGTAGGGCGCGTTTTAACGCACCATTGGTTCGTCAAATCAATCGTGGTTCGTATCAATTTGGGTGCAATGAGATTGCTTCCTACGACTGTTCACCGGTTCCCCACGCGTGCGTTCGTAGCCTCGATGCAGCGAAGCGGAATCGAGGAATCGTGGCGACAGCTGATCTGTTGCGCGGCGCGGTACGCGCCGCGTTATGCAGTCTGCGGTTTCAACGCCAACTTCGCCTCTTTAATCGGCAAATGCACCAACGCCGCGCCGACCGCGAGAAGGATGTCGATGATCCAGATCGTGTCGTAGCTGCCGGTAGCGGTGAACACTTTGCCGCCTAGCCATGCGCCTAGAAAACCACCGATTTGGTGTGAGAAGAGCACGAGACCGAACAGCGTGGCCATGTTTGCGGTGCCGAACAATTTGGCGACCAGACCCGCAGTGGGCGGCACGGTCGAGAGATACGTCAACCCCATAAACGCGGCAAAAATTAACATCACCGTGGCGGTTTTCGGCGACACCAAAAATAACGCCACGCCCACCGCTCGGGCCGCATAGACGAGCGATAGCAGCGACTTCATGCGCCAGCGGCCAACGGCCCAACCCATGAGCAAACTGCCGACGATGTTGAACAGCCCCAGCACCGCGAGCGACCACGCGCTGATTGACGACGGCAAGCCGCACATTGCGACCACATTTGGCAGATGCGTTCCGAGAAACGCCACGTGAAAACCACAAACGAAAAAGCCCATGCCAAGCATCACGTAGCTCGGATCACTCAATGCGCGTTTGATGGCGGCAACGGTGCCCACGCGTGGAGTGGGCGGAGCAACGGTGTCTGAAGCCGCTTGCGCGACAGCGTTTGAATTCCCTTTGAGCACCCACGCTGCTGGAAGCGCGAGCAGCACAATGAAACCGAGAATCTGCATTGACGTCATCCAACCCGTCATCGCTGTGAGGCCCGCAGCGATCGGGGCCATCACGAACTGTCCGAACGATCCGCCCGCGTTGACGATGCCCGTCGCCATACCGCGCTTTTCTGGAGGTAGCAAACGCGTCGTCGCGGCCATCAATACCGAGGGCCCGGCCATTCCGGCGCCTCCCGCCGCCAACACACCAATCGCGAAAATGAGCCCGACAGTCGTGGTCATCAACGGCGTGAGAATCGTGCCGAGCGCAACGAGACACACACCGATGAACAACACGCGGCCTGCTCCGAGCCGGTCCGCCGCCGCGCCCGCAAATGGCTGGGTGAGCCCCCACCACAGTTGGCCGTAGGCGAACGCAAGGCTGATGTTCGCGATGCCGAGTCCCGTGGACGTGTTCACGTCCGCGAGAAACAAACCCATCGTTTGCCGCACGCCCATCGTCAACGCGAAGGTTCCTGCCGCGGCCAATAACACGACCCACATTGCGTGTTTTTTTACGACTTCACTCATGCGGCATCCTTTGCGTCGGTCGCGCTCTGTGCCAGAGCGCTTGTCATGCGGTCAATCAAAGTGTGCAGCGCGATGACGTCATCCACGCCCACAGTTTCGTTCAATTGCAACTGCGCGCGCTTCCAAAGCGCTTGCGCTTCTTTGCGCTTCTGACGACCGCTGGCGGTAACAACCAGCGCGTGACTGCGCGCGTCATCGCCGGCTTTAACCGCGATCCAGTTTGCGGTTTCCAGCGGGCGCAAATTACGCGACAGAGTCGAAGCATCCATGCCCATGGCTTTCGAGAGTTCTGCTTGCGTAATCGGGCCGAGCTTTTCAATATGCGTCAGCAACGAGTACTGCGTAATTTTTAGACCACACTCGGCCATCGCGTGGTCGTAACCCAACGAGACGCGGCGCAACAGTTGGCGCAGCTTGAAGTTCGTACAGCCGACTGGCAAGGATGAGTTCTTGGAAACCATGGTGGCTTCAGCCATTTGGAAAGTAAACATGCATATGCAACAATTGTAGCTGCATTATTAAGTTTGACAGGAACACACGTGACCACGGAAGAAAAGCTCAAGCAATGGCAGGACGAAGAAGCGATTGTTCGCGCACGCATCGGTGGTCGCGGCGTCGCGACGCTAGACCAGCTCAAAGGTCTCACCGGCCTTGAACAAATGCAACGCCTTCTCTCGGGTGATTTCCCGGCGCCGCCGATTTCGGAGACGATGGACTTTGCGTTGCTAAGCGTGGAATTCGGGCGTGCGATTTTTCAGGGCAAACCGTCGACAAAACTACTCAACCCTCTGGGTACGGTGCATGGCGGCTGGTACGCCACGTTGCTCGACTCTGCCGTTGGCTGCGCAGTACACACGGCGATGCCCGTGGGGCGCGCCTACACCACACTTGAACTAAAGCTCAATATCGTTCGTGGAATCTCGCTCAAGGTACCAATGGTGCGCGCGGAGGGCTATACCGTTCACGTCGGGCGGCAAACGGCAACGGC
>JAKPSO010000550.1 GCA_029571495.1 Pseudomonadota bacterium | reverse complement strand
CGCTTGAGCACGTCGTGAATCATTTCGGGTAACGCGCGTGATGCGTGCGTCGCCAGCACAGTTGCGCCCGCAGCAAGCTGCGAGTTGCCCTCGCGTACCTTGCCGGAGAATCGCCCGCCGATTTCGGTCCACAATGCACGGAACAGACCGTCAGCGTATTCGGTGCGATCCACGACGCTGATCTGCGTCGCCGCAACGCAGTCGCGCGGGAAGTCTCCGTGCAATTCAACACGCGTGATACCGTCCGCACCGCGCGCGACGTTGGGCAGCAACCACCCGTCTTCCCAGTCCTTGCAGGCTCTGTCCGAGAGAGCGAACCTCGTGACGTATTCCACGTTCGCCACGCGCGGCGACGCAACCACCGAGACCTTGTCTTTAGTCGAGACGAGATCAAGCTGCATCAAATTTGTGCCCAACGAAATCGCATCGGGCACCACGTTGTAGCGAAACTCTGGCGTCTCATCGAACGGCGCCAAGCCAAGGTCCGGGCGTGACGGTGAGATCCACGAACGATCCAGCACGAAGTCACCGTCGATGGCGGTGATGCCACGCCCTTTCATGGCGTAAAGCATGCGCCGCAGCGAGTTGGCATCGAGGTCGACGTCGCCCTCGCCACGCAGCACCAAGTCACCACGTAGCACACCGTCGCGTACTTCGCCGCTGCTCGCAAAAAAAGAGCGTCCCCGGTAGGCACGGCCCAACCGATCAAACGCGACCGCAGAGGTCAACACTTTCAACGTGGACGCGGGTTGCATCGCCCGGTCAACTGTTTGCCCGGCTAGTACCGCACCCGTGTCCACCCGCATCACGACAAATGCCAACGCATCCGAGGGCAGCGCAGAGGCTGCTAGCGCCCGCTTCACAGCGTCAGGAAGTACCGCTTCTGCGCCGGGCTGTGCCCACGCCGCCCCAGAAAGTAGCGACAGGCCGCCAGCGCTCGCAACGAGCGCCGCCGTCAGCAGTCTGCGCAATTGCGCCGTGAATCGTGAAATCAATGCAATCTCCAAACTGAGCCGCCCCCGCGTGGCGTAGCAAATATGCCATTGCCCGCCTGCATTTCCTGTTTTTGGAACGCTTGCGTTGACATTCCCCGCTGCAACGGCGCGATAATGAGTGTTACTGAATTGTTACAAATGGCTGGCCAGAACGGGCGCAAACAGCTACGTCGTTCGGGTTCTCGGCGACGGAACAAATCAACACTGTGCGGGCGATTCGTCGCCCTTATGATTTTTGAGACGATAAAGGGGTTACCGTGAAACTAAAAAAACTCGCCCAGTGCATGTCGCTGGTTCTGATCGCCAGCCCGGTCTTGGCGCAAGATGTGCCGCAAAAGGTCGAGCGCGTCGAAATCACCGGGTCGAACATCAAGCGCGTGCAGAACGAAGGCTCGTTGCCGGTCCAAGTGATCACCCGTGCGGAACTTGACCGCGCTGGTATCGCATCCGCCGAGCAGCTCATCATGCAACTGAGCACCAACGGTAACGGCCTCGACAACCTCGCGTCGAACGCCGACGTCGCAGCGGGCGTAAGCCGCGGCAACAACGGCGCATCCGCCGCCAACCTGCGCGGCCAAGGCTCCAACGCCACGCTGATCCTCGTCAATGGTCGTCGCATTGCGGCACACGGCCTAAATGGCGGTGTCGTCGACTTGAACTCTATCCCGATGGCTGCGGTTGAGCGCATCGAAGTGCTCAAAGACGGCGCATCGGCTGTGTACGGAACGGACGCCATCGGCGGTGTGATCAACTTCATCCTGCGCAAAGATTTCAGCGGCATCACGCTCTCCGCGTTCACCGACATCACGGAGCAAGGTGGCGCCAACGTGACG
>JAKPSO010000544.1 GCA_029571495.1 Pseudomonadota bacterium | reverse complement strand
AAGTACGACGGCGTCCGACGTGAATACCTGAAACGGACCAACGCCACTCGTAATCGTCACCACTGCTGGGGTGCCGGAGTAGATATTCAGTGCTGCTGGATTGACAGTGAGCGATGGAGGGGTAGGCGCCGCAGCGAATGGGTCTGCGGCTCCGCCGCCGCCACACCCCGCCAGAAAGCTCGTCGCCGCGAGAACCACTGCCGAAAGCAGCGAACCAAGAGAATATTTAACAGACACCACAATCGGCCTTTCTAGCAATGACAAGCGCACAAAACAACGCGCAATCAATACGTTATACGCAATTTCTAGATTTAACCGCAAGACAATGGCATAGCGCAAGCTGTGTAGAGTACGACTGCGGTCTTGCGGGCACCAAAACAACATTCGCGGCGTTGCAACAAAGTTGAAACTCCGATAAACTATGCGGCCCGCGAATAAAACTATACCGTTTTTGCATCGATTGCCGTGACCGCGGCATAGCAATCGCCCGCATTGCCTGGAGTGTGTTGATAGTGGATATTGGAACGCAAGCGTCGGTTGAGACTTACAAGCCAACCGCACAGGGTCTGTACGACCCGAAACACGAGCATGACGCTTGTGGGATGGGGTTTGTTGCCAACATCAAAGGCCGAAAAAGCCATGACATTGTCGAAAAAGGGCTCAAGGTTCTTGAGAACTTGACACATCGTGGCGCAGTGGGCGCCGACAAATTGCAAGGCGACGGCGCGGGCATACTGATTCAAATTCCCGACACGTTTTTCCGCCGCGAGTGCGGAAAACTGAAGATCACTCTGCCCGCTGTCGGACAGTATGGCGTGGGAATGGTTTTTCTGCCGAAGGAGCCGGCGTCGCGCATGGCCTGCGAGCAAGAGATTGAACGCGCCATCGCCGCTGAGGGGCAAGTGTTGCTTGGCTGGCGTGACGTTCCGGTCAACGACTCCGGTTTCAGCGACGGCGTGCGTGCGATCGAGCCGGTGATCCGGCAAGTCTTCGTGGGCCGTGGCTCAAAGGACATGGATCAAGACGCCCTTGAACGCAAGCTCTACATCATTCGCAAGAGCTCCGGTCACGCGATACAAGCGCTTCGTCTGCGTCACGGCAAAGAGTTTTATGTACCGTCGATGTCGACGCGAACCATTGTGTACAAGGGCATGCTGCTGGCCGATCAGGTGGGAGCGTTCTACCTTGACCTGCAAGACCCCATGCTCGTCACGGCGTTGGCAATGGTTCATCAACGCTTCTCTACCAACACCTTTCCCACGTGGGACTTAGCGCATCCCTTCCGGATGGTTTGCCACAACGGGGAAATCAATACGTTGCGTGGTAACGCAAACTGGATTCGCGCACGGGAAGGCGCGATTGCGTCGAGCGTCTTAGGCGACGATCTGCCAAAACTTTGGCCGCTGATTTACGACGGTCAGTCCGACACCGCTTCGTTCGATAACTGCCTAGAACTCTTAGTGATGAGCGGTTACTCATTGGCGCACGCGGCGATGCTGATGATCCCAGAAGCGTGGGCAGGTAATACGCTGATGGACGAAGATCGGCGCGCGTTCTACGAGTACAACGCGGCGCTCATGGAGCCATGGGACGGGCCGGCCGCCATGGCGTTTACGGATGGCCGTCAAATCGGCGCAACGCTTGATCGAAACGGACTGCGCCCAGCGCGTTACGTGGTGACCGATGACGACATGATCGTGATGGCGTCAGAAGTAGGCGTGTTGGATATTCCCGAAGAAAAGATCATTAAGAAATGGCGTTTGCAACCGGGCAAGATGCTGTTGCTCGATCTAGAGCAAGGACGAATCGTTGACGATGAAGAGTTGAAGCTGCAGCTCGCGTCGGCTAAGCCGTACCGCGCATGGATCGAAGAGTCACGCGTCTCGCTGGAAGATTTGCCTGAACCCGCGCCGGCCGAAAAATCATCGGTCGCGCTGCTGGATCGCCAGCAGGCTTTCGGCTACACGCAGGAAGACATCAAAGTAGTTCTGGCCCCGATGGTGGCCAACGGCGAAGAAGCCACCGGCTCGATGGGTAATGACGCCGCGTTATCGGTTTTGTCCAACAAAGCAAAGCCGCTGTACAACTACTTCAGGCAGCTTTTCGCGCAGGTGACCAACCCGCCGATTGATCCAATTCGCGAAGAGTTGGTGATGTCGTTGGTGACGTTCATCGGGCCCCGGCCGAATCTGTTGGGACACGACGCGACCGAACCGCAGCCAAGGCTTGAAGCTCAGCATCCAGTGCTCACCAGCGAGAACATGGAACGTATTCGCCATATCGAACTATTTTCGAGCGGCGCGTTCAAGGCGAAGGAACTCGACATCACCTATCCAGCCTCTTGGGGCAAGGAGGGCGTTGAAGCGGCAGTGGCAAGCCTTTGCGCGGCTGCAGTCGACAACATTCACTTGGGCTTCAACGTTCTAATTCTTTCAGACCGCAACGTCGCCGCAGATCGAGTGCCGATCCCAGCACTCCTCGCTACTTCGGCGGTGCATCAGCATCTGGTCAAAACCGGAATGCGCACTTCGGCGGGTCTTGTAGTTGAAACAGGCTCGGCGCGTGAGGTGCATCACTTCGCGCTGCTGGGTGGCTACGGCGCCGAGGCGATTCACCCCTACCTCGCACTCGAAACGATTGGCCAGCTGACCGACGTGGTGCCGCAGATTTCCGCGTACGAAAGCCAAAAACGCTTTGTTAAAGCAATTTGCAAAGGCCTGAACAAGGTGATGTCCAAAATGGGCATCTCGACTTACCAAAGTTACTGCGGCGCGCAGATTTTTGAGACCGTTGGCCTCAACACCGCCTTTCTCGACAAATACTTCACGGGTACTAGCAGCAGCGTCGAAGGCATTGGTATCTTCGAAGTCGCGGAAGAACAAATGCGGTTGCACCAACTCGCGTTTGGCAACGATCCGGTACTCGCCAACGTGTTGGATGCCGGTGGCGAATATTCCGTTCGCACACGCGGCGAAGAGCACATGTGGACGTCGGACACGATTTCGAAGCTGCAGCACGCGACACGCGCAAACAATGCAGCGAGCTACAAAGAATACGCCGCGCTCGTCAACAACCAATCTGGCAAGTTGAAGACATTGCGCGGGATGTTCTCGTTTAAGTTCGATCAACGCACACCCGTGCCACTTGAGGAGGTAGAACCCGCCAAAGAGATCGTCAAGCGATTCGCCACGGGCGCGATGTCGCTCGGCTCGATTTCTACGGAAGCGCACGCTACGCTCGCTATCGCCATGAACCGCATCGGCGGCAAGTCGAACACCGGTGAAGGTGGTGAAGACGCCAAGCGCTATATCCCGCTGGCGAAGGGTGAAACGCTGCAGTCGCGTCTCGGTGCGCATCGTGTCGGCAACACGGTTGCTGCCAAGGAAGGCGACGACCTGCGCTCGAAGATTAAACAAGTCGCATCGGGACGCTTTGGCGTCACTGCAGAGTACCTTGCCAGCGCCGATCAAATCCAGATCAAGATGGCGCAGGGGGCCAAACCGGGTGAAGGCGGCCAACTACCTGGACACAAGGTGTCCGAGTACATCGCGCAGCTCCGATTCTCGGTGCCGGGTGTAGGCCTCATCTCGCCACCGCCACATCACGACATTTACTCGATTGAAGATTTGGCGCAACTCATTCACGATCTGAAAAACGCCAACCCAAAGGCGAGCATCAGCGTGAAGTTGGTGTCGGAAATTGGTATCGGCACCGTTGCGGCAGGTGTGACCAAATGCAAGGCCGATCACGTCGTCGTTGCTGGTCATGACGGCGGTACGGGCGCGTCGCCAATCTCTTCGATCAAGCATTGCGGCACACCGTGGGAACTTGGTCTCGCTGAAACGCAGCAGACGCTGGTGCTAAATCGTCTTCGTAGCCGCATTCGCGTGCAGGCCGACGGCCAGATGAAGACCGGTCGCGACGTCGTTATCGGCGCACTACTTGGCGCGGATGAATTCGGTTTCGCGACCGCGCCATTGGTTGTCGAAGGCTGCATCATGATGCGCAAGTGTCATCTGAATACGTGTCCGGTGGGTGTGGCGACGCAGGATCCGGAGCTTCGCAAAAAATTCACGGGGCAACCCGAACACGTCGTCAACTACTTCTTCTTCGTCGCCGAAGAAGCGCGTGAATTAATGGCGAAACTGGGCGTTCGTACGTTCGATGAATTAGTAGGGCACAGCGACTGGCTCGACATGCAAGACGGCATCGATCATTGGAAGGCGAAGGGACTTGATTTCTCCAAAGTCTTTTACTTACCGAAGATGCCGGCCGATGTTGCGCGTCACCACACAGAAGAACAGGATCACGGATTGGCCGGTGCGCTGGATCACGCGCTTATCGACGCGGCCAAGCCTGCTCTTGACTCGGGCAAAAAGGTCGAAGGCAGCTTCGTCATCGGCAACCACAATCGTTCCGTTGGCGCGATGCTTTCGCATGCCGTGGTATCGAAGTACGCACATGCAGGCCTGCCTGACGGAACGATTCACGCGCGCTTCAAGGGTATAGCCGGACAAAGCTTCGGCGCGTTCCTTGCGCGCGGCGTGACATTCGAAATCGAAGGCGCGACGAATGACTACTGCGGCAAAGGTCTGTCAGGGGGCCGTGTCATTGTGTACCCGGATGCGAAATGCCCCGCGAAAGCCGAAGAAAATATCGTCATCGGCAACACCGTTCTCTACGGCGCGACGGAAGGCGAGGCGTTCTTCCGTGGCGTAGCGGGTGAGCGATTCGCAGTGCGCAACTCCGGCGCAACCGCTGTCGTGGAAGGCACGGGTGACCACGGCTGCGAATACATGACCGGTGGCACCGTCGTCGTGCTGGGCGAAACCGCACGGAACTTTGCCGCCGGCATGTCTGGCGGCGTCGCGTACGTTTACGATCCGAATGGCATGTTTAGCAAGCGCTGCAACATGTCGATGGTGAGCATCGAACCGCTGGCTTCGGAGCTGGAGCAAACGGGCGCTGAACAAGAGCTGATTGCCCAGGGCAAAGGCCGTATGCGTCATCTCGGCATGAGCGATGAGGCGTTGCTGAAATCTCTCATTGAGAAGCATCTACGATACACCGGCTCGACGGTAGCGCTTGCCATCATGGACAGCTGGGAGACGCAGCGCAAACACTTCGTGAAGGTCTTCCCGCACGAGTACAAGCGCGCGCTCACAGACATGTATGCTGAATCGATCAAAACCAAGTCGACTACGCAAGAAGCCGTTGCCAAGTAAAGACAGCGGCCTGCGCCACAGCGCAGGCCGTTTTTGCGAGCCAACGTGAATTGCGTTACGCATAGGCAATCCATACCGTTTACTTCACGCCGCTTGGCAAGATACCAAATACCAAGCACGTAAAAAAGCAAAGCACAGATCATGGGAAAAATCACCGGATTCATGGAATTTCAACGCTTGAGCGAAGCCGCTGAAGCGCCGAAATCACGTCTCAATCATTACCGCGAGTTCGTGGTGACACTCAAAGACGACGAGGCGAAGCAACAGGGCGCGCGTTGTATGGATTGCGGCATACCGTTTTGCCAAACGGGTTGCCCTGTCAATAACATCATTCCGGACTGGAACGACCTTGTCTACCGTGGCGATTGGAAGCGGGCCCTCGACACACTGCACAGCACCAACAACTTCCCGGAGTTCACGGGGCGTGT
>JAKPSO010001001.1 GCA_029571495.1 Pseudomonadota bacterium | reverse complement strand
CCAATCAAGGAAGCTGCACGAACTCGTGTCGTTGGGACTACAAAACCCAGCCCGGCGTGGTCGACCCTTCGGGCGACGTTTTAACGCCGGCCGCCGCGGAAGCGCGCGAACGCAGCGACGTGTATCTACTCGAAGAACAAGAGCGTCCCGGCAGCTACATGCCGATCGAAGAAGATGAGCACGGAACCTACGTGATGAACTCGAAGGACCTGCGCGCGATTGAGCACGTCAAACGCCTCGTCGAGATCGGCATTGATTCACTCAAGATCGAGGGTCGCACGAAGAGCCCGTATTACGTCGCCCGCACCGTGCAGAGCTACCGCAAGGCCATTGACGATGCAGTCGAGGGTCGTGCGTTGGACCCAGCCCTCCTCGGCCAACTCGACGGCCTCGCCAATCGCGGCTACACCGGTGGCTTCTTTCAGCGCCACACGCCTGAAGAAACGCAAAACTATCTGCGCGGTCACTCCGAATCGGGTCGCAGCTTGTACGTCGGAGACGTCGTGAGTTTCGATGCGGCGCGTGGCCTCGCGCAGGTGATCGTGAAGAACCGATTTAGCGTTGGCGATTGGCTTGAAGTGATCCAACCTAGAGGCAACGTCGACACGCACCTCACACGAATGGAAAGCGAACGCGGAGAGGCCGTTCCGGTCGCGTCGGGCAGCGGACACGTTGTGTGGATTCCGTTGCCGGAGAGTTGTGTTGGGGCGTTAGTCGCGCGGTACGTCAATGGAAATCCAAACGAGACTGCCGCTTTAGCACCGCAGGTCGCGGCGTAGCAACCATCGGCGGCGCTCGATGTAAGCGTTTGCGCGCTCCCCGCGACTCACGTTCATATTGTTCACTTCAGCCTGATCGAAAGGGCGCCGCTATGCAACTCTCTTCGCACTTTAGTCGCGTCCTCGCGACCATGTCCCTCGCCCTCGTCGCACAATTCGCGGCGGCTCAATCCAGCGCGCCCGCGACAGCCGCCCACTCGAAAGCCATCTTCGCGGGCGGCTGCTTCTGGTGCGTTGAGTCGGACTTCGACAAGGTGCCGGGCGTCGTATCGACGACCTCGGGGTACATCGGCGGAACGGTCGCTAACCCAACCTATCAGCAGGTTTCGTCGAAGACAACCGGCCACGCGGAAGCGGTGGAAATCGTGTTTGACCCGGCGAAAGTGACGTACCGCGCGCTGGTCGACCACTACTGGCGAACGATCGATCCAACGGTAAAAGATCAACAGTTTTGCGATCACGGTTCGCCCTACCGCACAGCAATCTTCGCGGTCGATCAAGATCAGTTGAAGGCGGCGCAAGCTTCGCTCGCTGAAGTGCAAAGGACCAAGCCGTTCCCGCAACCCATCGTCACCGAAATCCTGCTCGCGACGAAGTTCTACCCGGCTGAGGACTACCACCAAGACTACTACTTGAAAAATCCCGTGCGCTACAAGTATTACCGCACGAGCTGCGGTCGGGACGCACGGCTTGCGCAGCTTTGGGGAGCGCAGGCAGGAAAGTGAGCCCTATTTCGCGGCCAACTCAAGCTGCGTGAGATATAGCCGCACATCAAATTCAACCTGCGCATAGTCGGGCTCGATGTGGCGGCAGAGTTGGTAGAACGCTTTGTTGTGTTCCTGCTCTTTCAGATGCGCCAATTCGTGCGCTACGATCATCTTTAAGAACGCTGCTGGCGCATCGATGAACACGCTCGCGACGCGGATCTCTCGTTTGGCGACGAGCTTACTGCCGTGTACACGTGAAATCTGTGTATGGGTTCCCAGCGCGTGTTTCATCACCTGCAAGCGATTGTCAAAAACGACCTTCGCCGGCGTGATCGCGCTCTTCATATATTGCGTCTTCAAGCCGAGCGTGTAGTCCTGCAGCGCCCGATCCGTGCGCACCGTGTTCGCGT
>JAKPSO010000527.1 GCA_029571495.1 Pseudomonadota bacterium | reverse complement strand
CTAGATCCGACGGCGACAGCGTGACCGTACTGCGTGGCAAACCGTTGAGCGCGTTTGATTGCAATGCCTGATTCACCCAGTCGGTGTTTGATCCAAATATTCCGAGGAGGGACTCGATGTTCGCAATCGAGGCGGGGAGCATCGTGTACGACAGCGAATGCAAACCGCGCTGAATCTCGAAGCCCACGACATCAGCGCGACTCACGTGGCGCGGGAGTGCGACCGATCCCGACAGAGTGGTCGTGCCTGATTGACGTTCGTTCATGAGCCACTGCACCAACTCCTCGCGACTCGTGAACTTGTCGATCGGCGGCCGCGAGGCGGGGTTGGCTAATACAGTCGGCCCGACGCGCGTGCCACGCGATGTCACGACAGTCACCGTGACGCTGTCGCAACTTAAGAAGCGGCCAGCAAGCGAGAACTGGATGACGTCTTCCGCTGATGCGCTGCTCGCATGCACTTCTGCTGACGGGTCGGACGCAAATTCCAACAACATGTTTAAGCCCTTGCGATACTTGCGCGGCAGGGCCTGTTGCAAAATGTCGCCGTGCTTCACGATGCCGCGGTAGCGAGTGAGTACGGCTTGTCGTGTCGAGAGTTGATTCGGTGTGGTTAGGGTTTGAGGTTGACCCGCGGCCATAAACTTCACGACTTGAAGCGGCACCAACACCGTCATGTTCAGACCTTCGATCGTGGTCGAGACGTCGTAAATGCGCTGCACTTCCCAGTACTGCATGGTAAGTGCGCGTGTGTGATTGTGGTTAGTAATCGTCTTGGTCGTGATTTGTTCGGACTCGCTGGCGGTCGCCACGCGCATGCCCGTGCGAGCAGCCGAGCGACGTGCGGCGGCTTGATTTTCGGCGGCGCTGTGCGTCGTTTGCGCCGCACTTTGCGTGGTGTCACGCTGGCCTTGCAGCGACGACTGTGACGTGCCGCTTGACGAAGAGCTACCGCCGCCGCCGCTGATAAGGATCAGCGATCCGCCCCAACTCGATGACGATGAATCCGTCTGAAATGAGCTGGAACCATGCACCGCTTCGCGAAATGCAGAATTGAACGTAGCGTTGGTTGACGTGTCGGCCGTCGCAGACTCCTGCAGCTGCTGCTCTTCGGTGAAGGACTCGCTCTCGTACACCTTCGCGGTATCGGTGCGCTCGAAGATGGCGACTTGTTGTTGCTCGCCCGGCGCGAGCGGCAACGAGTAGACGAGATTGCCCAATGAGAGTCCTTTATACGTCCAGCGCTGTGCCATCCACAACGTATAGCCGAGGCCGAGCGTGCCGGCCATGGGACGAGTCTCATTCGCCGTGAACGTACCGTCTGCCTGCAAACCCATCAATTGGTCGCGGAAACCGTCGACGCTGATCGGTTGTTCTACCGGGATGCGGTCAACGTAGGACACGGTGCCTTCGGTGGCGGTGTTGGCGCCGGTTGTGGTGTGCATCGTTTCGTTCGCATAGAACGGCAGATACATCAGTCCATTGGTTCCCTTGAAACTTCTTGCCTGCGAAACGACGCTTGTGCGCGGTTCGATCAGCCGGTGAAAGACGCCGAACTGAAAGCGATCCACTGACGGGTTCGCGCCATAGGCGAGATTGCACGTGTTGTCACAGTCGCCGAGTTTTACCGTGTGCAACTGTGTCGGGTTTTGCGGCGTTGGTGGCGCTGACGAACCGGGCGCGTGCGAAACCAAACGCATCAGCGAGGCAACGATGCTCTCCTGCAGCGGAGCGATGCGCTGCGGAAGTACGAGCGCTTGCAGCAAGCCATTTGCCGCAACTTGCGATGCAGGGATCGCAAGACTTGCGTTCCCGTTGCTGCCGTGAACGACCAAGGCCAGTTTGCTGTCCTTGCTGAACTTTAGTCCGGAGGGAAGGCGCAGATGAAATGAGCCCTCATCATCCGTGACCGTGGTGGCCACAGATCCGTTGCCGCCCAGCGTTGCCGGATTGAACTGTATTTGCAGTCGTGCGCCGGGCGTGCCATCTGGCTGCATGATTGCACCGACCAGTTGCGACGGTACGGGAGTTTCAGCGAGGGACGTCAGAAGTGTCGACAGACTTCCATGCACTTCCTTCATGCCGCTGTACAGATTCGATACGGCCCGGAATCTCGACGCGTTGATAGCCGCTGCGGCCGCGCTGTTGGATTGGCCGATCGGGTCCAACGCGAGTGGTACGCGTTGACGACTCATCAACGTGACGTCTTTCACTATCGTCGTCGTACCGGTGGTAGCGCGATTGCGTGCGGAGGTCGTGCTTCTCACCGTGGCTTTCGCCGGCGCTTTCACGGTCGCCTTCGCGATTGTTTTTTTGGGTGCTCGTGCCATTGCTGAATCTCCTCAGGCTTGGACTTTCGATGGGCGGACGACGGTTAGCAGTTGGCTCCGCCAGCGCCACCGAAGAAGAAGTACGATCCCCAGCTGTTGGGGTCGTAACCGCCCGAGTAGCTGTAGCACGCAGACGGCGCGATCTGCGAGAGATTCGCCCATTGCGCGGCGCCACCTGGTGTCCAGTAGTAGATGTAGCAATGAAATGCTGCTTGCTGCCAACCAGCGGATGCGTTTGCGCCACTGCCCATCGGGCCCCAATCACCATCCGGCGGAGCCCCCGAAACCGTCTCGCCGCCGTAGTCGATCGTGTCTGCGGCCGTCGCCATTTGGCCTGAGCCAAAGAGCGAGGTTGGGTAGTAACCCAGCAGGTTGTCGTTGGTGAATCCATTCAGGTAAATCCACCAGGCGTTGCCCCACTTGTACACGCCAATCAGCAGGCAGTTCTGCGCACCGCCGCGCACGCTCACCCAAGGCAGCGCGCCGCCAATGGTGAAGGTGTTGCTCATCTGGACAAACGTATTGCTGTTGTCGAGGTTGTAGGAGCCGGTTTGATAGCCATCCGGTGTGTAGTAGATGAATAGATTCGGGCTCGCATTGCCGTACTTGCCTGGATAAACCTGCCAGCCAACTTCGACGGTTTGCAACCCCGTACCGCTGCCGCCGGAGTACCAGTGTTGCGCCAGCGAAAATATTTCGTGCGAGTTGACAGGCGGTTGATAGACGGACAGATAGCTCACGCCGCCCACGTTTGCGACGCTTTGCTTACCGACCGCGTAGCGATGGTTCAGGCTACCGTCGGTGGACGGCGTACTCGGAGCGTCGCGTCCACTGACGGGACTCAACTTGCTGGGGTGCTTTTTGAAGAACGCGTTCAAATCGCGAAAGCGTGTCAGCTCATGCAGCGTGATGCGCCGAATCGGCACAGTCCCCTCCGGCGCGACTCGCAAGTTGCCGTGACGGTCCGTGCTCGGTAGCCGCGCTTCGGCCGTGCGCTGAT
>JAKPSO010000522.1 GCA_029571495.1 Pseudomonadota bacterium | reverse complement strand
AACGCGGCAAGCGCGACCGCGTAATGCCCGAGCCCGATCTGGTGGTCATGGCAGCGCGAATGCACAACGCCCATCGAGAGGCGTGTCGAAGCGATACCGCGCAAATCGTCAGCGCGAGAGAACGCTGCGAAGGCCTCTTGTAACGCGTCCAACGCTTCCGCGAAGCGTCCAAGCGTCTCGTACGCAACACCCAAGGTTGCCGTGAGCGAAGCACGATCCAACGTGGTGAACGTGCCTTCAGGTCGGCTGAGCAATTGGTGCAGGTGACGCGCCGCCACTTCTGGTGCGCCGCGCATTGAGTGCGCGCGTGCAAAAAGCGTGGCCGCGTCGGCGAGCATGTGCATGTTGCCGTCGCGGTCGGCGCGCAGCATAACGTCGGCGGTCGCTTCGATGATCTCGTCGCAGCGATGCGGAAAGAGCTGCGACAGGCGCGCACGCTCGCCATCCCACCAGTCAGCGGAACTTTCACTCACGTCGGAATCCGACACGCTTAACCCTCTCCACGCGATTACGTTGATCGCCTTTGTCCGGCTAATCGTAGCGCAAGCTCGGCACGCCTGTCACGCGTCTTTAAGCAGATTCCATTTCGCCGCCCAGCGCATCAATCAATTCGGGGACCAACTTGCTCAGTTCGCCCGTAACCAGCGCAACGTCAGCATCGAAGCGGTCTTCGTCCTCGACCTTTGGGCCCTCATCGACAACGCCGTCGAGGAACTTCACTTTCTTGATTTGCATCGTGTCATGCAACGTGAACGACACACGGCCATTCCACAAGAGCGCGAGGCGCGTTGGCGTCTTGCTGTTCTGTAAATGTTTGCGCACCTCGTCGTTGTCGAGCGTGTGCTTGGAGTAACGCACGACGGCCTGCGAATCGTCGGTCGCTTTGAGTTCGCATTCGCGGTCCACATCAAAATTGCCCGGTGCTTCGTGCGTCATGAGCCACGCCGTCATCTGCGACGCCGGCGACGAATTCGCTTGCAACGGTGTGATCACGATGCCGTCGAGGCAGCGCAAAATCACCGCGACAACCTCGTCGGCCTTCACCGGGCTCGATGCGTCGATCACCAGCAGGCGCGCGCTCGGGTCGATCCACACGGTTGTGTTGGAGATGCGCGTGAATGCCTTCGGCAAGAGCTCCAACAGCGTCTCTTCGCGAATGTCTTTGCGCTCCATACGGCCGGGTTTGCGGCCCGTAGTTTCTTCGATGTGCTCGATGCGCTCCTCGGCGCGGCGCTTCACGACCGACGCGGGCAGCACTTTCGTTTCCATCGTGAGGCGCATCATCCACTGTCCGGCGACGGACTCGACGAGCATGCCGTGTTTGTCCCCTCGCGGCGACGACCAACCGATGGACTTCTCCTGCGTGGCGCCGCATGGCATGAATCGAACAAGCGAGAGACCGGCTTCAACTTGCGCGGTAGTTTTGGACCAAGACGGGTCAATACGAAAAGCGATGATGTTCTTGAACAACGGAGGCAGGCCTACAAAAAATTCGGCGCGATGGTGAATTCATCGCGCCGCTTTGATCGTGAAAATGTGCGCGGGAAATTGCGCGGTAGCCGGTATTTTCCACGAAGCCGCACAATTGGCCGCGCAGCCGCATCGGAGCAGGCGTTGGCACTTGCAGAAGGGCTTACTGTGTGTCGTATGTAGCCTCGATGAAACGTAGTGGAATCGAGGAATCCTGTAGCGCCACACCGCTTGCCACCGCGCCTCGATTCCGCGTCGCTTCATCGAGGCCACGGCGGATGCTGTGGTTAGCTGCGGATTCGGTTGAGCAACGTCACCGCCGCCAACACGACCGCCCCGGCAATCACACCGACAACGCCATCGAGCAACGTAGGCACGATCGCGCTCATCCATCCGCCGACGCTCGTCGCCGCGCTTTCTATCGCGTGATGCAAGGCCGGGACGCCATGCGTGATGATGCCGCCGCCCACGAGAAACATCGCGATCGTGCCCGCGACAGAGAGCGCCTTCATGAGGTACGGTGCGGCGCGGAGAATCGTTGCGCCGAGCTTGTATTTGATCTCGCCCTCGGTGCTCGTTTTCGTGAGATAGAGACCCAAATCGTCCAGCTTCACGATGCCCGCGACGATGCCATAGACGCCGACGGTCATGATCAGGCCGATACCTGACAACACCGCGATCTGCGTGGTGAAGGACTTGTCG
>JAKPSO010000516.1 GCA_029571495.1 Pseudomonadota bacterium | reverse complement strand
AGAATCACGCCGTCGACGGCTGGATTGACCGTCCCATCACCGTCGACGTCGACGACCTTCGTCGAGACCAAATCGCGCGCGTTCTTTTCGGCGCGGTCGTACGTCGTCGTCGCTGCCGACACAGCGCCA
This sequence comes from Pseudomonadota bacterium, assembly GCA_029571495.1. Taxonomy (GTDB): domain Bacteria; phylum Pseudomonadota; class Gammaproteobacteria; order Burkholderiales; family Casimicrobiaceae; genus Casimicrobium. Next base: position 1,776 of record JAKPSO010000516.1, on the reverse strand, counting down.
GCCGCGGAATTGGCCACCGCTGCGCCACGATTGCCTTGCATCGCGCGCAGAATCATCAAACCATCGGCGACGCCATTGCGCACGCCGTTGCCGGAGCCGTTGACGTCTAGACTGCACGGCAGCGCGACTTGGTTCACCCAGAGATCAGCGGCGGCTTGCATCGTCGCGAGTTTGGCGCTGTTGCTGTGCATCGCGCTCAATTGCGCGGCGATGGAATTTGCGGTGTTTGGGTTGGTTACCGTCACGCCGTTGTTTTCGCGTACCTGGTTGCTCATCAACAAACACCAGTATTTGGTTGGTGCCGGAACCGCACCGGTGCCCGAGCAGCCGCCGAAGTCCCAGTCAGGGCTGGTGTTTAACGTGACCACCCAGTGCAGCGGCGTGATGTCGTCCAACTGATAGAACGAGCGCGTGCCCTCTAAGCTACCCGTGTGGGCAACAAAGTATCCGAGCAGCGCGTTGCTCGCCGTGACGCGCCACTCGGTGACGCCGGCGCCGAAGCTATAGCGATACGTCCAATTGTTCGCGCCTGATGTTCCCGAGCTGATCGTGGGGCCGGTGAAGAGGCTGTCCGAGCCCGTTGTGTTGCTACCCGGAAAATCGAGCAGATGCGGTGCCCGTAGCCTGAGCTTCGTACTTTGCAGCATGCGCAAATATTCCTGCGCTGAAAACACCCAGCCCCCGGCTCCACCGTAGTCGCGCGGGCGGAAGTTGGTGGGGCGGGGGACGACACACGGCAAGTAGGGCTCGCGCGCGTATACATCGCACCACGCATAGGCGAGGTAGCTGCCGGGCTGGTCGTAATACTGGTTGATTTCGGCGGTGGAGGCGTCGCCCGGTTGCAGGCGGTCGCGGTTGTCGGCGCTGGCCAGAGAGGCGTAGGCGATACCCGCCGGTTGCAACACGCGCTTTTGCACGTAGTCTTCGTAGCCTGTATAGCCCGCACCGGCGCGAATGGCGATCACGCGCTCGGCCCAGCAGTAAGCAATGTTGGTGTAGAACTGAAAGTACGCGCCGCTCACTTGCGGTGGCGCGCCAGGCGTGTAATGCAGGATGCGGCTCCCCAGGTCGCTGTCGAGCATTTCTTTGCAGGTCTTCAACGTTGAGGTCGGCGTTATTTCATTGGGCATCGGTTTCACGCGGCCGACCGGGTCGGGGTTTTTCACGATGTGGCGCGGCTGTCCTGCCGGGTGGCCTTCACAGGGCGTCGGCGACGGGTAAGTGCTGCACGCCGCTGTGCTGTAGATGAGCAGATTGCGATCAAAGCCCGCTTCGTGGTTCAACAAATGTTTCACCGTGACCGTCGTCATCCGGCTGTCGGCAGGACTCGCTGGCAACGTGGAACCAGCTTCCTCACGCAGAATCGCGTACGCCGGTTCTGAAAGCGAGAGCTTGCCGTCGAGCACCAACTGCTGGATCGCCAAGCCGGTGACGAGCTTCGACAAACTTGCCACACGAAAACGCGTGTTCGGTTGCGTCGTCATGTAGGGCTCCGCAGGCGATTGGGTCGTCGCGGGTTTGTACGGCGGTTCGCTGTAAACGTTTGGAGACGTGGGGTCCGTGGTCACGTTCACGCGGAGCGGTCGTTCGGCGGTGCTGGCGGTATAGCCACGCGTGTAAATGATCTTGTCGCCGTAGCCAACAGCGAGCTGCGCGTTCGGCACGTTGGCTTTCAACATGAACTGCGTCATGATGTTGTCGAGTTGCGCGTAATCGGCGTTGGGCGTCGTGGAGTTGATCGGTGCTGGACCGGGACCGCCGGTGATGGTGTAGGCA
>JAKPSO010000494.1 GCA_029571495.1 Pseudomonadota bacterium | reverse complement strand
ATGGGCACTCAAGACCATCGAAATCATTCCGGAATTTTTGTACGACGCACCAGAACAAGTCGTCGACATGGGCAAGCGCATGTGGCCCCTCGACCACAGGCACTTTGTGCCGGCCGTCTGGCCCGCACTCGTGGAGACGCTGCACATCGCCGCGATGGCAACGATTCTCGGGCTCATCATGGGTGTGCCGGTGGGCTTCTTGGCAGCGCGCAATGCCACGCCTTTCCCGTGGCTTAATTACATTGCGAAATTCATTTTGGTCGCGACGCGCTCGATTTCCACGCTGCTCTGGGCCTTGTTCTTCGTTGCGATGTTTGGTCCGGGTCCGCTCGCGGGGGCGCTCGCGATTGCCTTTCACTCGATCGGATTTATTGGCAAGATGTTCTCGGAAGGGGTGGAAGAAGCCAACAAGGGCAGCATCGAGGCGCTGCAGGCCGCCGGTGCGACGCGCATGCAGCAAATTCTCATGGGCTACTGGCCGCAGGTGAAGCCAACGTTTTGGTCGATCGCACTTTTTAGGTGGGACATCAACGTGCGTGAATCGGCGGTGTTAGGCATCGTTGGGGCGGGCGGCATAGGCATGGTGCTCAACGCCGCAATCGACCTGATTCAGTGGGAGCGCGTCTCGCTGGTCTTGTTCACAATATTCATCGTCGTCGTAGTCATCGAGGCGATCGTGACGCAGATTCGTAAGCGCGTTCTGTGAGCCTCACCGTCTATGGCATTCCGAACTGCGACAGCGTCAAGAAGGCGCGGGCGATTCTTGCGGCCAACAGCGTCACTTATGCGTTTCACGACTACAAGAAGCAGGGCGTTCCAGAAAATCTGCTCCGCGCGTGGGTTGCCGCCGTCGGTTGGGAGGTTTTGTTGAACCGCAAGGGCACGACGTGGCGTGGCCTTGATGACTCGACAAAGGCGTCGGTCGTTGATGCAGATTCGGCAGTACGCGCCATGCTGGAGAATCCCAGCATCATCAAACGACCGGTGATCACGAAGGGGCCCGTATTGATTGTGGGTGTAGACGCCGACGCCATCGGCCGCCTTCGATAGTCGGCTCGACGCCTCGCAATAAAAAGCGCCCCGGTCGGGGCGCTTTTTATTTCAGGTGAAGTGAGGCCCAGTCACGGAGCCGCGCTTGCGATGCGCGCCCCTATGACCGTGTGTCTCATTGCTGCTTACGCGCTCTAACGGCAATAACGCCCAGAGACACCAGCATCAGCGAGAGCAACCACTTCATCAACTCGGAGAGCGTCGGCACCACTACCGGCGGCACGAACACCCCGGCTTGCTCAGCGCGGGATCACAGGGAATTCGTCAACCAAGACCCCAGCGGCGCCGATCAACGCGATTTCGTCTGTGCTCAACAGGCGCAGCGAAAGCTCGTCGTAAGTGTTGGTGGACTGAACTGCAATTTGGACAATGTCCATGAGCGTATCCCTCGTATAAAAAATCACATCGCGGCAAGTGCCGATTGCTTACGACAATGCACTAGAAATAGTCGCTTATCGTTGACGCAAAGACAGCTCTCAAAATTGCTAGGTTTTCACCGTTTCG
>JAKPSO010000478.1 GCA_029571495.1 Pseudomonadota bacterium | reverse complement strand
AGAGCGAACGATGCTCCAACAAGAGCTTCGGCAAAGGGTAATCTTCCGCCAGTTCGGTGAGCACTTCTTCGTCGGTCGACGGCTGTCCGGTTGCGGTCTTGCGCTTGACGGGAATCCCAAGTTTGCCGAACAGGATTTCGCCGAGTTGCTTCGGTGAGCCGAGATTAAACGGCTGCCCCGCGAGTTCGTATGCCTTCTGCTCCAGCGCGTTGATCTGTAGGCCAAGTTCGTGCGATTGCCGACCCAGCAGCGCCGCGTCGACGAGCACGCCATTGCGCTCGATGCGCACCAGCACTTCGCGCGTCGGAAGCTCTAGCGACTCGTAAACATACTTGAGTTTCTCGTCCACTGCGACGTACGGATAAATCGCTTGATGCAAGCGCAGCGTGACGTCCGAGTCCTCGGCGCTGTATTCGCTGGCACGCTCGATATCCACTTCGTCGAAGCCGATTTGCTTTGCGCCTTTGCCCGCGACGTCCTCAAATTTGATGGTCTTTTCGTCAAGGAATCGAAGCGCCATCGAATCCATGTCGTGCGGCTTGTGGCTCTCCAACACATAGTCTTCGAGCAGCGTGTCGTGCGCTATGCCGCGCACCTGAATGCCGTGGTTCAACAGCACGTGTTCGTCGTACTTCGCGTTTTGCGCCAGCTTCTTTTTCGACGCATCTTCAAACCACGGCTTGAGCCTCGCGAGCGTATCGGCGAGCGGCAATTGCTCGGGCACGCCGGGGTAACGGTGCATGAGCGGAATGTAGACCGCCTCAAACGGCGTCCACGCAAACGACAAGCCGACAATCTGCGCGAGCATTGGCTCCAGCGACGTGGTTTCGGTGTCAAAGCAGGTGAGCTCCGACGCGTTGATCGATGCGATGACGTCGTCGAGATCGGCCGGCGTGAAGACGGTTTTGTATTGGCGGGGCTTTTTGTCTAACGCCCCTCCCCCTTGGAGGGGGAGGGGTTGGGGAGAGGGGGCAGGTTGATTGGCCAACGCGCGTGAAGTGGGCGCGCGACCGTCACCCTCTCCCCCCGCCCCTCCCCCCTCAAGGGGGAGGGGAGAAGCACCACGCAACTCATTCGCAAAGCTCTTAAATTCAAACCGCTCAAAGAACGTTAGCAGTGCCGCTGTGTCAGCGTTCGCCATCGCCAGCGTGTCGGGCGCGTAGGGCAATTCCAGATCGCACTTCACCGTGAGCAGTTGTTTTCCCTTCGGCAACCATTCGAGCGCGTTGCGCAGGTTCTCGCCGACGACGCCCGTGATCTTTGTGGCGTTTGCGACGATGGCGTCCAATGTGCCGTATTCGCTGAGCCACTTCACAGCGGTTTTTGGGCCAACTTTCGGCACGCCCGGTACGTTGTCGACGGTGTCGCCGATCAGCGTGAGGTAATCGAGTATCTGCGTCGGCAACACGCCGAATTTAGCCTGCACGCCCGGAATGTCGAGCAGTTCGTTCGACATTGTGTTCTTGAGCGTGATGTGCTCGCTCACAAGTTGTGCGAGGTCCTTGTCACCCGTGGAGATCACGCATTCAATGTTTGCGGCTTCGGCTTGTCGCGCGAGGGTACCAATCACGTCGTCGGCTTCGACGCCCGTTTCCATGATGAGCGGCCAGCCATGAGCCTTGATGATCGCGTGCAGCGGTGCGATTTGTGGACGCATGTCGTCGGGCATCGGCGAGCGGTTCGCCTTGTACTCTGGATACCAATCGTCGCGAAAGGTTTTGCCGGGCGCATCGAAGACTACGGCGAAGTAGTCAGGCTTCTCTTTGTCGACAAGAAGTCGCAGCATTGAGAGGACGCCGCGAATCGCGCCGGTGGGCTCGCCGGCCTTGGTGCGCAGGTCTGGCAGCCCATGAAAGGCTC
>JAKPSO010000475.1 GCA_029571495.1 Pseudomonadota bacterium | reverse complement strand
GTGATGTCTGGGCACGCGTCGACGGTGCGCCGCTGCGTTCGTCGGATGCCATCATTACCGACGTATTGGCGCGAGTGGGGCAGGGCGCGTCGGTCGTGGTCGAGGGCGAACGTAAAGGTTCGGCCCGGCGCTGGGTATACGCGCCGGCGGGCTGCGGTCAGACGGCAGAGCCGAGCAGCGCGAGCAAATCCAAAGGCTGATCGATCTCGTGATGCGCGCCCCAAGTGCGGGCGTGTGCGAGGTCCGGCACGTAACCATAGGTCGCGAGTACCGGCGTCATGCCAGCGGCGAGGCTCGCTTTGACATCGTTTTCACCGTCGCCGACGTACCAGCACGTTGCGACATCAATCTTCGCGCTGTTCGCCGCGAGGAGCAGCGGCGCGGGATTCGGCTTGGGCGTTGGCGTGGTGTCACCACAGACGACCGTGGCTGGCGTGAACGCGCGGTCGCGCAAAAGTTCGTGGATGATCGGTTCGGCCAAGCGCGAGCTTTTGTTGGTCACGATGCCCCACGTTATGCGCGCGCGTTCGAGTGCGATCAGTAGCTCCAACACGCCAGCGTAGAGCTTAGTGTTGAGTAGTTTTCGCTGATCGTAAATGTCCAGAAACCGAAGCCGCGTCGCAGCATAGTCCGGGTGCTCTGGCGTCATGTCCAGCCCCGCTTTCAGGAGGCTACGCGCGCCGTAAGTCGCGTAGGGTCGCAGCGCGGCAAACGGCATCACCTCAAGGCCACGTTCGGTGCGCAGATCGTTCACCGCGCCCGCAAGATCCGGCGCGCTGTCGACGAGCGTGCCATCGAAATCGAAGAGCACGGCGCGCGGTGGAGTAGTTACAACTTTTTGCATCGAACGGCTATTTAATGGCGCTTGCAGCTACGTTTAGTGAATAGTCGACTGTTTATGAGAAACGCTTGCAAGCACCACTCTGTGGTCGCTTGGGCGGAAAAGCTGTAACCACGATATTGGTCTTGGCCGAAATGCACGTGCGTCTGGCAATACGAACAAAACCCAGCGCGATTCGGGTGCCTTTTTAGCACGCCAACCCTGTGCGGTCGCTGACGCGATGGCTCGCGCGCGTCGCGCGAAACGGTTAATGTGTAGCGAACAAGGAATCCACATGAGCTCGGACACAGTACTCAATTCACAGCGCACGCTTGCGCGAAACCCCATTGCCCCGTACGCGCTGCCTGGCGAGGAATGCCTCGCGTACAACAAAATTGTGTGGGACCTGAACCCGAATCGCATGGTGCTCTTGGTGCATGACATGCAGAACTATTGGGTCGATCTTTTTGTCGATCGCGCGCCGCTCGTAGCGAACGTCTCGTCGCTGGTGACGGCCTTTCGCGACGCGCGGCTGCCGGTGTTTTTTTGTCGCGGCGAGCGTGCTAAGTCACGCTTTGAGCGCGGCCTTGGCTTGACGGTGTGGGGCGACGGATTGAATGCCGCGCACGTGCGTGACGAAGACTGCGAAATCCTGAGCTCCCTAGCGCCGCGCGACGACGAATACGTGATTCACAAGCCACGGCACAGCGCGTTTTTTCAAACAGAGCTTGAGCCGACGCTGCGCAAAATGAATCGCGATCAGGTCGTGGTGTGCGGCGTGTTTGCGCATCACGGCGTGATGGTCAGTTGCATCGACGGTTACATGCGCAATTTTCAAATGACGATGGTTGCCGACGCACTCGGCGACTACAGCGAGCCCGAGCACCGAATGGCGCTGCAGTATGTCGCGCAGATGTGTGGGTCGGTGAGTACGTTGAGCCGGATAAAGTCGGCGCTGCTCCCGGCTTAGTTGCTGGCGGATATTTGCAAACGCAACGCTCTTAGCGCCGCCGCATTGCTCCACGAACCGACGCGCTCAATCGCCTTGTGAATCGGCATCCATTCGTACGCGACGTGCTCGCGCGGCGCAAGCGTTGGCGTCAGTATTGACGGCAGGCGTAGCGCGAAGCAGCGTTCACGGTTGTGCGTGACGCCATCGGCGTAGCGGTGCCGCCATCGCGGGTAAATCGTGTACACGCTCTCGTAGTGCAGGTCAATCACGCCACCGAACTCAGCCGCGACGAATCCAGTTTCTTCCTCGACCTCGCGCACTGCGGTCGCCGCGAAGCTTTCGTCGGATTCCTGCGAACCGGTGACTGACTGCCAAAAGCCAGCGAAGTCGGCGCGCTCAATG
>JAKPSO010000458.1 GCA_029571495.1 Pseudomonadota bacterium | reverse complement strand
GCGTGACTGGCAGCATCAGCAGCTACACGTGGTGGGACATGTCGCCGATTTCCGCTGGCGTATTTGGTGTGCCGTTGGGTTTCGCCGTGATTATCGTCGTGAGCTTCTTCACGCGACCCCCTTCTGCTGCGGAGCAGTCGTTGGTGGATTTCGTGCGCTATCCGCGCCAGCCGCGCGGGGCGGGCGACTTAGGGCCTAATACCCGCTGATGGCGCGTTAACCGCCTCGCCGGTCGAAGGGCTAGGCGGCGGCGGGGTCAGTGCTCTTGAACGATGGCCGCGCGGCGAGACGCTTGTAAGCCCGAGCGAGGTTCGGGTACGTAGCTTCCCAGCCTATGTCCGCGAAACGGAATTTCAAATAACTCATCGCGCAGCCTGCTGCGATGTCGGCGAGCGTCAGTGCGTTGCCAACGCAGTATTCACGATCCCCCAATTCGCGCGACATTTCGATTAGGCACGCGTTGACTTTCCCGAGTTGTCGCGTGATCTGTTTCTCGCTGGACTCGTTCTTGTCAGGACGATTGCCCTCTAGCCGTGCGGTCAGCGCCGCATCGCACAGGCCATCCGCGATGGCTTCCCAACGCTTCACAGCGATGCGATCACGAGACGTTTCTGGAATCAATTTGTGGACGGGCGAAAGACCGTCCAGATACTCCACGATCACGCGTGAATCAAACACACTGCTGTTGTCATCAACGATGAGCGTTGGGACCTGGCTCAGCGGATTGAGGCGCGTGAGTTCCGGGTTCGGATTCCACGGATCGACAGTTTCCACCTCCAGCTCAAGCTTTTTTTCGGCGGCCACGATGCGCACTTTGCGTGCAAAAGGGCTGGTGGGGGAGTAGAGGAGTTTCATCACGTATCTTTTAGTTCGCTAATTTCTCGTTGTACTGAATCTAGCACGTTCGGCGCGTTTGTTTCGTGCATTCAGGCGATCGGTCCCGGGCGCGAGATAATACGAGGCTTCGCTCTGAAAATCGGTACTTCTGCCGCTCGCGTTTTCGCTCATGTCCACACTCGATACCCTCGTTGCCATTTCTCCGCTAGACGGTCGTTACCAGCGCAAAGTTTCCGCGCTCGGCGACGCTTTCAGTGAGTTCGCGCTCACCCGCGAACGCGTTCGCGTTGAGTTCGCTTGGCTCAAAGCGCTTGCAGCTCATAGTGGAATAGACGAATTACCACCGCTCTCTGCGTCAGCGGTTGCATTCTTAGACGATTTAGTTGCACGCTTCTCCGTGGAGGACGCCAGCGCGGTTAAGGCGATCGAAGCGACGACGAATCACGATGTGAAGGCCGTTGAGTATTGGATCAAAGACAAATTTAAGGCGTTGGCGGAGCTCGCACCGCACGGCGAGTTCGTGCATTTTGCATGCACTTCAGAGGACATTAACAACGTTTCGCACGCATTGATGCTCAAGCGTGGCGTGCATGGCGTGTTGTTGCCGCAGCTCGACGCTCTGATCGTCGCGCTCGCCAAAGTCGCGATTAACACCGCGGATATGCCGATGCTTTCACGTACGCACGGCCAAGCCGCCACGCCGTCGACGATGGGCAAGGAAATGGCGCTATTCGTGGATCGTCTACGCCACGCGCGCGCGCAAGTTGCCGCAGTGCCGCTACGCGCCAAGATGAATGGCGCAGTGGGCAATTACAACGCGCATTTGTCCGCGTACCCGAACGTCGATTGGCCAGAGCTCTCGCGAAGCACTGTGCAATCGCTTGGCCTGACTTGGCAACCCATGAGCGCGCAAATTGAGCCGCACGACTACATGGCCGAACTCTTTGATGCGGTTGCGCGCGTGAACACGATCCTCATCGATTTTTGCCGTGACACGTGGGGCTACATTTCCCTCGGCTTCTTCAAGCAGCGGCTGAAGGACGGCGAAGTGGGTTCGAGCACGATGCCGCACAAAGTCAACCCGATCGATTTCGAAAATGCCGAGGGCAATTTCGGGCTAGCCAACGCACTCTTGCGCCACCTTGCCGAGAAGCTTCCGATTTCGCGTTGGCAACGCGACCTCACCGACTCGACGGTGCTTCGTAACATGGGCGTCGCCGTCGGCTACAGCTTGCTCGGTGTGACAAGCGCCGCGCAGGGCGTGGGCAAGCTGGAAGTCAATGCCGACTCGATGCTCGCTGACCTCAACGCGAATTGGGAAGTGCTTGCCGAACCGATTCAAACCGTCATGCGTCGCTACGGCGTGGAAGGCGCGTATGAGCAACTTAAGGCTCTCACGCGCGGTCAACGCATCACGCCCGAGGCGCTGTCGCAATTCATTGCCACCCTGCAAATTCCCGCCGAAGCCCGCGCGCAACTCGCTGCGCTCACGCCGGCGCGATACGTCGGATTGGCGAGCACGCTGGCAAAACAGTACGCGTCTTTGGTCTAGACGTTACAGCTTTTTGCGTTAAACGTCCAGCAAATAGCCGTTACAGCAGTGTTTGCGGTGATGTCGACTTGTCATGAAAAATGTCAGAAAGCCCGGCGGTCAGGTCGTTTGACCTAAAAAGCTATAACGCGCGTGTAATTTTTCAAGCAGCGCCGCGCATCGCTCCTCGGTCGCCATTCGCTCAGTGCTCGGTTCCGGCGTAAATCCACATCGGGACGGTGGCGCCTGCTCGCGAAAAGCCCAATGCTTCGTAGAAGGCAACCGCGTTGCCGTCGGCCGTGAGCATTTGCTGGTGAAAGTCTTTATAGCGCTCCTGCATGAGCGCCATCATCTGCGCGCCCACGCCGCGACGCTGGAAGTCCGGGTGGACGAGCATGTGCGGAAAATACACGACAAGATGGCCGTCGGAAATTGCATTGCCGATGCCGACGAGTTTGCCTGCGATTCTCGCCGTGACCAACGAATGTGAATTGCGTAGCGCGGCAATGAGCGCAGTTGGCTTGTCCGCGGACGACCAACCGTTCGCGCGGTAGAGGTCGATGACTTCGTCCGTGCCGATCGCGTCGTTCAGTGAAGTTTCGATGTGCATCCGATGAAAAACAGAAAGGAGTGATCGGCCAATGCTACTGGCACAGATGGCAGGCGCCAGAGCCGCGTGAACGCGACGGGACGTGTGCACGCAACCTAACGAACAGTCGAGGATCCCCAGCCGTCGTACGTGCCCCCTTCTGCCGCACTCAATGGTGCGAATGCTGCGCGAAGCTCAGTCATCGCTACGTCGGTGGGCACCATAGATTTCGTAGCCAATACTGCCCACTCGTCACCGTGCTCTGCGCGCTCGACTCTGGACGTCAAGCCGAATTGGCCAAGCTGGGCTGCAACGCGGTTCGCAGCATCCTGCGTCGGAAAGTAGAAGAAAAATTCCACCGAATGCGGTCGAGTCAGGTCGGAGCCTGCTAGACGCAGATGCTCAATGACGCGACCGTCGACACTCATCGCGCGTTGTTTCGCGCGGCGCGCGAAGAACATCAACGCAACGCTCGCAGCGCACGCTGCGACAAAGATCGACAAGATGGCAGCAGTATCCATACCCCGATGATTCCTGATTTCGAAGGCACAAAGTCTTACACAGTGCGGGAGCGCCCCATCGCCGCGCGCGACTAGCGGCGGTCGTGCGCCGTCGAAGCATTCACATTACGTGAACACGTTTAGGGTTTACTCCGTACGGTCCCTAAAATGCGATTTTGCCCGCTGAAAGCACCACATGACACTTGAACCCCGCGTCCTCATTTGCGGCTCGATGGCCTTTGACATGATTTGTGTGTTTCCGGGGCGTTTTGGCGAGCACATCGTTCCGGGCGCGACGCATAAGATCAACGTTTCGTTCCTTGTCGAAAACATGCGGCGCGAATTTGGCGGTTGCGCCGGAAACATCGCCTACAGCCTGAAAATGCTTGGCGGCGCGCCGGTGATTTGCGCGACCGTGGGTGACGACGGCAACGAGTATCGCGAGCGCATGGCGGGCTTTGGCATTGCGCTGGATGCGCTCACGCACGTACCGGGCACCCTCACGGCCAACTGTCACATTACGACCGATCTCGATGACAATCAGATCACGAGTTTCCACGCGGGCGCGATGTTCCAGTCGCAGCGCATCGATGTGACCAACGTCGACAACATCGCGCTGGGTATCGTCGCTCCGGACGGTCGCGACGGTATGTTCCGCCACGCGCGCGGCTTTGCAGCGAAGAAAGTCCCTTTCATTTTCGATCCAGGTCAGGCAATGCCTGCATTTTCTGGCGACGAAATCGTGGAGTTGATCGGCATGGCCGACTACCTCTCGGTCAACGATTACGAAGCGGAAATGATCGCGCAGAAAACCGGGCGCAGCATCGAATCCTTCGCACCAGCGTTAAAGGCTCTCATCGTTACTCTTGGCGCGCAGGGCTCGCGCGTGTACACGCAAGGCAAGATCGTTGACGTGCCCGTCGTGCCTGCAGCAACGCTTGTCGATCCGACTGGCTGTGGTGACGCGTTTCGTGCGGGGTTGTTGTACGGTATCGCGCACCAGTGGTCTGTCGAGAAGGCCTGCAAACTGGGGAGTCTGCTCGGCTCGATCAAGATCAGCGAACGCGGTGGGCAGAACCACCGCTTCACACCGGACGAAATACGTACGCGCTTTACTGAGGTTTGGCGCGAGGCTTGGTAGTACTTTTCGTGGCCGCGTTGTCGCGAATGACGCCAAACGCTACAGCGGATACACCAGAGAATTCGGAATCAACGCGTTGTCATACACCGCGTTGCGCGCGGCGATGCGCAACCCATCGACGGTTTCGACGAGCGTGTCGTGATAGCAACCGGTAGCTAATATTTCCGGTGCGCTGGCCCCGACCGTTTGAATCACGAAGAACGGCGTGCGGGCGGATGTCTCGTTGACGATCAGCGGCAAGCCAATCACATGGCGTGTGAAGCGAGGTGAGAACACGAGCGTCTTTTCGATTCCCGTGATTCGATCGGCCATCATCGCTTGGCCATCCAGATAAATCAAGGCGAGCGGCAAGCCGCGGTCGAAGTTTTCTCGAGCCTGCGCGCGATACACCGCGTCGATCGTGAAAAGCGCTTTCCACGCGTTCAAATCGAAGCGATCCAGCGCGTCACCGTAACGTGCGTTTAGCGCGATAACTTCTTGCAAGTTCATAGACCGAGCCTCTCGCGGTAGTAGCGGTACATGCCGCGGATCAGAGTTTCGGTCACCATGTGCGGACTCGGCGCGCCGCCGTCTTTGCCGCCGAGTTCGACGATGCATTCGCCCTCTGGATACGCAGACGTCGACTGTTGGCAGTATTCAATGACTTCGCCATCGTCGAGCGATACCAAACCCGCAGGGCCAAAGAGATTGGCTTGCTTCAGGCGTCGCTCGGTCATCTCCGTTGTGTCGTCAGCGAATCCGAAATGCGTCCACACAAAGTCAAACTCGTCCGGGCCGCGCGGAATGATTTGTCGCGTCGACAGCGAGTTGACTTGCTGCTGAATGATGACGCTCGGGAAAATCGTTTGCATCACGGCTGTTGGGCCGCCCCACCATGGTTCGACCACGACGTCCATCAAACGTGGATCTTCTAGCGTGAGCGATTTTTTGAAACTCGTGACGCCTGACGTGACTTCGTTGTTTTCACCGCCCGCATTTCGCGTCGAGATCATCTGAGCGTGCCGTCCACGCGGATCGATGCGAAGCTCGCTTTTTTGGTCGGCCCGCCACAGACCAAACGTCACGAAAAAGACGTGCAACAAACCGGGGTGATACGGGTCCTTGATGTTCTCTTGCATCAACTTCCAGTTGCCGCGAATGCGCTGGCGGTTGTAGCCGAGGAGCGTCAGCTTTCTGCCATCAAAAGTGCGATTGAAGAACGGCATGAGTTCGGCGCTCACATAGTCCGCAAACGGCTCTACATCGTGATCGAAGCTCGCGAACACAATGCCATTGTGCACGTGAACGTTCAGTCGATTCAGCCCGTGTTCTTCGAGCTTAAAGTCTTCCGCAAACCCACCTTGGCCAGCGACGCCGTTTTTCATCGGCACCCCCGCCAGTTCGCCGTTTAACCGGTAACCCCATTGGTGATACGGGCAGACGAACACCTTTGCGTTCCCGAATTCTTGCTGACAAAACTTCGCGCCTTTGTGTGCGCAGCGATTCTCCAAGACGTTCACGCTGCCATCACGGTCGCGCACAACGATGACCGGCTTCTCGCCGATAAAGGTCGTCTTGAAATCGCCGGCGTTCGGAATCTCGCACTCCAGTGCCACGTAGCACCAATGCCCGTGATGAAAGAACGTGTCCATCTCTCGCGCGTAGAGCGAAGCGTCGCTGTACACGCGATTGGGAATGCGGTGCGTCCCGCTTTGGGTGAACGGGGAGGGGCCGTTGACGGGGGCGCATGGCGCGTTGCAGTCCATCGTCGTCATTTTCTCTTGAGCTTGCGTGAGCAGATTTTCGTTGAAGTTGGGTCCGCGTCGACGCTCCATGACGTGATGTCGAAAGCGAGACGACGGAAAACAAAAAGGCCCGCACGGGGCGGGCCTTATGTCTGCTCGCGAGCGAAGCTTATTTCGCGAGTTCGTTCATTGTCATTTGGTCAAGCTGACCGGTGACGGTGATGCGACGGTCGCGTTGGAACGCGCGTAGCTGTGCCACCGTGCCGCGGCCAAGCTGGCCGTCAACAGCGCCCACGTTATAGCCCAACGCGTTGAGTTTGGCCTGTGCGTCGCGCACCGACATCGTTGCGTTGGCTGCGGGGTTCGACGAAGGACCTGCTGCGGCACTCGCGGCGACCGGTGCGCCTTGAGCCTGCGAAGCGCCCTCGACGGCCAAGCGACCGCCGGTGCCCATTCCGCGATCACCCATCGACTGCGGGCTGTAGTTGCGCACCGCCGTGATGATGTTGTTGTAGGCGTCGGTGAACGCCGCAGTCACGACTTTGCCCTGCGGCGTGCTCGTGTAGCCGCCTGCGCCGCCAAACCCATTGGAACCAACGAGCACTGCGCCGAGGTTGAAGTCGGTGTTCGATGACGAGCCTTCAGCCGCAGCTACCTGAACGCCGGAACGATTGTCGACGAGCGTGAGCATCACCGCCGCTTCGTTGGTGCGAATTCCGCCCGCGACAGCGCCGAGCACGCCGAGACGACCGCCCAAGCCACCCAGAGCACCGCCGAGGCCGCTGGTGCCACGTGCGCTCATGAGTACTTCAGGCGTCAGCGAGTAGTCCGCTGCGACCATTTGGCCCTTGCCGTAGTTCGAGTTTTGACGCAGTTCGCCAGATTGTTGCAGCGCACGTTCTTGCTGCATGTTCGCCATCGCGCGGCCACGCTCGACGACGATGAAGCAGTTCGATTGCTGAATCAGTAAGCGAAGGACAGGCGTCGTCGCGCCGAGTCGATACTGGCTAACGTATGCGCGGTACCAGTCGAGGTTGGTGTCTTCGACCAACGCAATGGTCCCAGCGGGGCGGTCACAGCGGCCCAGCGCTGCATTGACGTTCTGCGCAGCGGCGCCGCCGGCCGAGCCCGTCGCGGTGGTTTTGGCGCTATTGGAACCCATGACCGGGTTGCTCGCTTCGCAGCCGGCCAATGCGATGGCGGCGGCAGCAAGCGTGAGTGCGAAAATGCGTGACATGGTTTTCTCTCCTGAAAAAATAAGTTCCGTACTCAAGTTAAGACGGGTTTGGCGGGGGCAAAGTGTCATTGTCGGCGCCAGAAACGTCAAAAAAGCCGGATTTCGCACGCAATGATACGGATATTTAGCGCCAGCGCATGGGCGCCGACCTCGATTTTCGGCGCGAAGTTGATCGGCGGCAAAAGCTGATGGACATCGCCTTTTACTGGCGAACCGCACGTTTGTTCGCAAAGTTGCTGCAGGGAGTGTGGATTTCGGCGACGGTGTTCGCGCGTGGTGATGCTGCTCGCCGCCACGCGGTGGCGCGGAAGTGGTCGCGCGACCTACTGCGCCTCGCGGGTATCGAAATCCGGGCGGTCGGTTTCCCGACGGATGCCGAGCGCCCCGTGACTTTGGTCGCGAACCACGTTTCCTGGGCCGATATTTTCGCGCTCAACTCGCAACGCGCGTGTCACTTCATTGCCAAGGCGGAGCTTCGCGACTGGCCCATCGCCGGGCGCATGATTACCAACGCGGGTACGGTGTTCATCGACCGCAGTGATCGCAAGGAAACCCATCGCCTGAAGGCCGTGGTTCATGATCTGCTGGCTTCCGGCGAGACGGTCGCAGTGTTTCCCGAGGGCACGACGAGCGACGGAAGTGATGTGATGAAATTTCACGCCTCGTTGTTGGAGCCCATTGTCGCCTCCGAGGGCGAAGTCTGGGTCGTGGCCGTTCGCTACTTTCATGTCCCGCGAAGCAAGGGCGTGAGCGCAGAAGTGCGCACTGACGCAGCTGCGTACATCGGCGATTTATCGCTCATGGATTCATTGAGTGCCATTCACCGCGCGGAACCTGTGACCGTGGAAGTGCGCTTCGTGGAAGCGATCAACTGCGCTGGGCTCACGCGTCGCGAGGTGGCGCAACGAGCCGAGGCCGGAATCCGCGCGGTCGTTCAGTCCTGATCAAGTGCGATCGGTTCGCGGCTTGCGACTTGAAAGATCGCACGATCTTCTAAGCGCATCGCCGTGAGTGCGCCGCCCCAGAGGCAGCCTGAATCGAGCAAGCTCAGGCCGGGCAAGAGACGCAAGCCTTCGCTAGACCAATGCCCTGAGATGACTTGCTCGCCGGCAGAGCGTCGGCCAGAAAGCGCAAACCAGGGCGCGAAGCCGTCTGGCGCGTATGACGCATCGCGCTTTTCGCGAAACTCGACCTCCGAAAACGGCGTACAAAACCGTAACCGTGCGAAAGCGTTGACGATGGCGCGGTGGCGGCCCAGACCGGTCAAACTGTCATGCCAAATCCGTGGCTCGTTGCCAAAGAGTTGCTGTAGGAACACACGATAGTTGTCGCCGCGAAGCTCACGCTCTACCTCGCGGGCACAGGCGCGCGCGTCGGCAAGCGTCCAGGCAGGCAAAAGGCCCGCATGAACAATGGTGTGTTGTGTGGCATCTCCGACTTCCAGCATGAGCGGGCGGTGTCGCAACCAGTCAACAAGCTCGCGCGCATCCGGCTGTTCGAGCACCTGATCCAGCGTGTCGCCCGGGTGCAATTTCGAAAAGCCTTCCAACGCCATGATGAGGAAGAAATCATGGTTCCCGAGCACGCTATCGGCAACACCCAACTCTTGCAGCGCTTTGACGCGACGGAGCACGCCGGCAGAGTCTGGCCCACGATTGACGAGATCGCCGACAAAGTAGACGCGATCTTCCGACGAGTCGAAGCGTATAAGCGCGAGCAGCTCTTCAAGCTCTGCCGCGCAACCCTGTACGTCGCCGATGACGTAGTTACTCATGTTTAGCTACGCAGAAACGAAAAACGCGCCAAGCGGCGCGTTTTCGAGGCTCGGACCACTGGAACGAGCAAGTTACTTCGATTTTGCAACTTGAAAATCCACACCGGCTTTGATTTCGTCGTCGGACAGCGTGGAGCCCCCCTTCGGCGGCATTCCCTTGAAGCCCTTGATTGCGTGGTCGTAGAGCACACTAGCACCTTGCGCGATGCGTGCGGCCCAAGCGGCCTTGTCGCCAGTCTTTGGCGCCCCAGCAACACCTGCGCCATGGCAGGCCACGCACGCACTGTCGTAGACCTCTTGCCCCGACTTCGCTTTTGCGGCCACCGGAACCACCGCGCCAGCCGCTGGTGCGGGCGCTGCGCCTTCGAGCTTGACCATTTCACCGACAGGTCGGATGCGTTGCTCGACGGATTTTTTGGACTCGGCGGCGTCGATATGTTTGCCACCAGAAACGAGCTGCGCGCCAAGCAACGCGATCGATACTGGCACGACCAGAGCGATCACCGAGACGATGATGAGTTGTTTGGGAGTTTTGACAAGACTGCCGTGTTCTTCGCTCATGGCCGGGGCTTCGCTTTGATTCTTGGGTTGCGGGTGACTGCGGTAGGACGGGAATTTTTCCCTGCAACCCTCAATTATAGCGATGCGCCGCAGGTCTGGGTACCCCTCTATAATTGGTGAAGAAGCGCCCGTAGCTCAGCTGGATAGAGTATTGGTTTCCGAAGCCAAGGGTCACAGGTTCGACTCCTGTCGGGCGCGCCAAAATTATCAATAAAAACAATGATTTAGTGTTGCTTTCGATTGCGATCGATTGCACAGAATTGCACGAAATTGCACTCGAAGTGTGCCAAATTTGTGCCAAGAATTTTGCTTCCAAGCGGGTTCGTTCAAGACAAGTATGTCGGAGCGGTCAGCGAGCGGTCGCGTCCCGCACATGTGAGCGTTCGCAGGAATGTTAAGTCGCCAATCATGGGTCTGCGCAGGTAATTGGAGTCGTTTAAACCCTGTTTGGCGCTTGACAATAACGTCACGAACAGCACGCAAGGGTGCCATGTGACGCGAAACGATTTAGTGGACATTGAAGAGCTGACGTTGATGCTCGGCAGATCCGCGTCGACAATTCGGTCAGATATGTGCCGCAATCCCAACTCTCTGCCGCGATGGTTTAGGCTCCCGGGCGCTCGTAAAACTTTTTGGCTGCGCGTGGAAGTTGAAGAGTTTTTGTTGCGCCACGCGTCGAATTGCGACGCACTGGCAGACGCATTGCGCGCTAGGCTAATTTGTCTGCAAGCGCTAGACAAAGCTCGGAGCCCCTCAGATAGAAGACAACGCTGAAGATCCGAATCGGCGTGATCCATTTCGCTCCCACGAGGTCAGCAATTCAGCGCCGACGCTACTTTTCTTTGCCGGCAGATTAAGGCAGTCGGGTTTCAGACGTGCCGAGGCGGAGTCGCAACTGTTCGTCGAGTCGGATTTCTCGTACTTGCATGGGCCTCGCGTTTCTACTGGCCGAGTCGAAGCCGGGCCGTCAGAGCGCTGAGTGGACTTTTCCTGCAGACGATTGACCGCAAATTTGGCACACGACGCTCTCTGCCGTCGTGTGCGACCACGTTGACCATTCACGATCAATTGCGAAAACAATTTGCCAAAGCGGTTGAAGCTGCCTCGCCGGTTCACGTGAGCAAAGCGGAAAGCGCCACAAGTGACGACAGTTGCATTAAAAAGACCGAACTATCGCCCCGCGAACGTCCGCTCACACCAAGCAATACCCTCATGTATCCACCCTTTCGCCAACATCTCGTTGATCACGACGGGGTTTTGCGTGTATCGATGGTTCCCGTCGATGGATGATCCGTCCGGACGTTTTCGGGAGCCCTCTTCGCCGTTGTAAAACCGATATATCGGCGTCCGCATTTTTTCCCCGGGCGCAATCAAGTTGAAGTATTCACTCGGGCAGCCCATGGTCAAACGTTTGGTTAACGAGCCATTGGCAATCGCTGCACCCGCCACTCTAAAATCTGTCGTCTCAAAATGCAGCTTGTGCGGATTGTTTGGGTTGCTAATCTCGATCTTGCGGAGCTCTTTTTCCTCCGTCTAATTGGGCAGCATTCGATTGTTTGCCGCATCGTAAGTCTCACCGCCACGCCCGATGGTATTTGCCGTGTAGAAGTGCGTGTTGGGTCCACTCGGGTGACCGTAGAAGCGGCGGACTGGCCAATCGCCTCCCGCACTGCCGTTAAGTGGTAACGCGGCCGGATTGCCCCACGCGCTCGAGGCCTTAAATGACTCGCCGGTGCGTTTGAGTCCTGTGCGCGCCTCGCCCAACCGGTCCAGCATTTCAATTTCATCGGTGCGTGCCGTCATGAAGTACTGGTTCAAACCCGCGTGGTAATACTCCACTACATCCACAAGCCACGCGCCCAAAAGCGGAGTCGATGCAATCGCAAAACTTCTCAGCTCGCGACGCAGCGCGAGCACCGCGTCTGCACGACCCACCAACCCAAGCGAAAACTTCTTTAACTTGCCGTTGGCCATCGGAGCGTCGACGGTCACGCTTGCGTCAGAGAACCGTCGCAGAAAGATAGGTGATGTCGACGGAAATTGAGTGGGCGTCGTGTACCAGCCGAGCGTCATCATGGTCGCCACGCCAGCGCCGGTTGCATCAGTGATCGTAGCGCCGACACCGTAGTGATAATTGGTCGACAGCTGGTACTCCAAGACGGAGTCTGGATCTTTGTCGAGTCCGTACGGTGTGAGGTCTTGGTCGATGCCGTGACGCAGTCCCATCGTATGACCGATTTCGTGGGGCAAGACATCAGGATAGACGGTGGTCAGCCAATCACTGCGTGACGGGTCGAGCACGATCAAGAAACTCGACATCTGAAAAGTATCAAAACCCCGATCAGTTACTCCGCTCACATTAGCGTTCAGGTCTGGGAGCGCGAGCATCACCGCGAGATTGATTTGATTGGCCGCGCGGAAAGTGAGGAGTTTTTCGTAATTGCCCTCGACGTACCCGTCTTCGTAGTCCACACGCGCTCGTGCCTTAGTGTGAATCCTCGGCAACGAATCGACCGCTTCGTCGATTCCGCCTTTGTACGCCTCAATC
>JAKPSO010000445.1 GCA_029571495.1 Pseudomonadota bacterium | reverse complement strand
ACGCATCCGAATATTCCCGAGGACAACGCCACGCTATTTCGCTTGCTCGGACACGTGTTTTCCGTCGACGAAGCCGCGTTGAAGTTAACGCGCGAACTGGCCGACGCGCTCGCAATCGCGCGCGATGTGGGCACGAGTCTGTCCGCACAAACGGCGCTGTACGCGATCTGGAAAGACACGTGGATGACCGTCTCGCGTGACACTTACGTGAGCGCCATGCTGGCAACAGTGGGTTGGAAAACCTTGCCGATGCAAGCCGAGAAACGGTATCCGGAAGTGCCGCCGATCGACAGTGTTTGGCGCGACGCCGAGCGAATCTTCTTGTCGTCGGAGCCGTATTCGTTCGGCGACGAACACATCAGCGCGCTGCGAGAAACGATGAAGCTCACGCAACCTATCGAACTCATCGACGGCGAAATGGTGAGTTGGTACGGCCTCCGCGCGATAGTGGGGCTGCGCTACTTGGCGGACTTGCGCCGTGGGCGGCTATCGTTACCCGCGTAGTTTGCGGATTCCTTCTTTTGACGCAGATTACGCAGATTTAACGCAGATTGCCGCTGATTTTCTAGGTGAATTCGCGCTTACTTCTCGTGGAAATCTGCGTAAATCAACTGATTCATCCGCGGAATCTGCGTCAAAAATTACAACCCGAACCTTTCAGCCCGGGTGGCGCGCACAAAAGCAGAATCAAAGATCTTTCTTGAAAAACACCTGACGCGCCGCCCACGCGAGCACACCCAGATCGTCAAGCCAACCGATCACAGGAATCACATCGGGAATCAGGTCAAGCGGCGAGATCACGTAAATAATCGCGAGAATCGCGATGATCGCGCGCTTCCACTTCGCCTGCGATTTCAGCGGCTGATCTTTCGTCGGAATGACCAAAGGAATCGGGTTGCTGGATGGTGCGGACATGTCGATAACTCCTGAAAAACAAACTCTGTACAAACGTTCGACCCGACACCTTACTTGACTGACAGCGCCAAGGTGGTGGCAACTTGATCGGGCTTACTAGCCTTCGCGGGTTGCGGTGCAGCGACGCTAACGCGATCCGCGCCAATCGTGTTGACAGCCGTCAGCGTGTTCTTAATGACCTCCGCGCGGAATCCGGCCAGCGTGGCGTACGCGATGTCTGGCACCGCCTGCTTCGATTGCAGCAGTTTGAAGAGCTCCGGGTAGAACTTCGCGCGTGCCGCGGCACGGTCGGCGCGTGCCGCCGGCGACAGGCGCTCGCGCGCGTTCTGCAGCAAGCCCGTCACAGGGTTGCCTGCGGGTGGTAAATATTGCGCGCGCAGTTTCACGGCTTCGTCGCCCGCAGACCCAGCGAGCTCGTCCAACGCCGCTTGCACCTTCGTGTCAGTGAACGAGATAACGAGCGGCTCATTCGGGCCTGGCGGCTTCATGCCCGCGCGATTGCTCACGTCGAGTTTCAAAATGTTGTCGGCGAGCGCTTCGCGATCACGCGCCTTATCGAAGCGACCTTCAATGGTGAGTTTGAGCTGCGGGCGCTTCTCAAGCGCTTTGGCGAGCTTCGCCAATTTCTCACGTTCTGGTGGCAGTAGGCGGGCTTCGCCAGGCTCGAAATTCACGGCCTCAAATTCTTCGCCGCTGCCGCCGAGCAACGCTCCAAGCGCGCGAAACGGCGCCGTCGCGATCTTTGTGAGGACGTTGCCAATCGCTTTCCAAATCAAACTGCCGTAGCTAAATTGCGGGTCGTCAAGCGAGCCTTGCACAGGCAGGCCCAAATCGATCACGCCGTTGCTGTCGCGTAGCAGCGCAATCGCAAGATCAAGCGGCAGGTTCGACGCGTCTTTGCTGTCCACGCGTTCGCCAAGCACCAAGTTGTCGATGACGATCTGGTTCTCGCCTTTGAGTTTCCGCTGCTGAATTTTGTATTCGAGATCGAGTGAAAGTTTCCCGGATTCGATCTTGCGGCCGGCAAATTTTCCGGAATACGGCGAGAGATTTTTCATCTCGAGATTGCGGAAAATCGCCTTGATATCGGTGAACTCTGTCGCACCCATCGGCGCGATGGCGCCAGAAATTCGCGCAAGTCCGAACTGGTCAACCTTGCCTTCGAGTGACACTTCGGCGCGCGACGCGTGCTCCGTCGAGAGCCCCACGATCAACCCGGAAAGATCGGAAATGCGCGTGCCAAATTGCGGACGCAACGACAGATCGGCAAACTCAACATCGCCGCCCGTTACTTGCAACCGTCGCACCTTCACGACGGGTGCGGCGTCGGAATCCGTTGGGATAGGTGGCGGCGCTGAAGGTGCGCTAACTTGCGTTGTGGCCGGTGGCGCGGCGGTTGCGTTGGCGGTCGGCACTTTGCCAACTTGCGAGAGATTGAGTGTGCCGTCTTCGGCGATGATGAATTTGCCACGCGGCTGATCGAGCAGCAAATTCATCATCGCCGAAGACGGCACACTCAATC
>JAKPSO010000434.1 GCA_029571495.1 Pseudomonadota bacterium | reverse complement strand
AGACGCGTCGTGGATCGGCGGCTCGCTAACGCTCCCGAACCGAAACGACATCGACACGCGTTTGGTTGCGGGGTCGGTGGTATTTGGCATTGGTTGGGGAATTTCCGGCTATTGCCACGGCCCAGCGATCGCAAGCGTGGTCCAGGGCGGCACATCGGCGTTAATGTTTGTCGGCGCGATGCTCGTCGGTATGCTCATCGCTAAGAAGACTTTTGGATAAGCACACCATGAAAAGTACACCCGGCAACGCAGAGCGCGACATCGTGGTCGTACAAAGCATGCGCAATACGATCATGGTGGCGAGTGTGATGGCCTCCGCCGCGCTCCTCGGTGTGATGGCGTTTGTCGGTGCGACGCATGGGCTAGGAGCAGACGCGGCGCCCAAGTTGTTTCGTTTAATTGTCGGCGCAATGGCGTTGCTGGCGGTCGCGTTTTCAGTCGTGGCGCTAGTGCTTTTGTCGCGCGCCAGTCGTGACTCTGACGTCGCGCAAATTGAACGTGATTGGCGCCGCGCGCATAGCTGCGTGATGATCGCTGGCGCGGCGTTCGTGTTGTTCGCGCTAGGCGCGCTGTGGGTGGCGCTTTAGTACGCTGGTCAACACATAAACGAAAACCGAACGCCCTTGAGCCGATCCGGCAACAAGTAAAGGTTCCACGCGACAAGCAACAAGAGCGCAACGCCCAACCAGCGACGCATTTGCGGCGTCTGTAGGCGCTGCACAGCGGTCTTCGAGAGCATGCCGAGCGCGAGCAGCACGGGCAAGGTGGACGCACCAAACGCTGCCATCACGAGTGCGCCGTCCAAGGGTTGGGCGGCGAGCACCGCGAGGCCAAGCGCGCTGTAAATCATGCCGCATGGCAGCAGCCCCCAAATCGCACCACGAAGGTAATCTCCCGTCGCTCCGCCTCGCGCGGAGGCCCAACCGCGCGCGCCTTCGAGTGCGCGCCACACACGCCGTCCCGCTTTTTCAATCGGCGCGTATGCCTGCTGAAATCCCATGAGATAGAGCGCTGAAAACAGCAACAACAAATTCGGCAGTAGCAGCCACGCCGTGTGCAGAACTTCATTGCGCAAATACGTCGTGGCAGTGGCGCTAAACGCCGCGACCAGCGCGCCGAGCAACGCGTACATGCTGATGCGGCCGAAGTGCGACATGAGCGGTTGCCGCGGGCGTTCTGGTGTGCGCGTGATGAGCGCAAGCGTAATCGGGCCACACATCGTGGCGCAGTGTCCCGCCCCCATCAAGCCCATCAAAATGGCCGAAGCCAGCAGAGAGAGCGTCACTTTGACGCTCCCGTGCACACCTTGCTGAACAAACTACGCGATGCGAGAGAAAGTGATTGTCTGCTCGCGTTTCGCGTTTTTGTAGACGTCAAACACCATTGCGACGGCGCGCAGCAGCAAGCGGCCGCGCGGTGTGACCACAAGCATTTGGTCGGTGTGCGTAACGATGTTGGCATCCGCGAATTGTGCCAGCGCGTCTTGCTCTTTGGCAAAGTAGGTCTTCGCTACGATGTGGAATCGCTCCTCGATGTCTGCCCAGTCAACTTGACCAGCGCACATGATTTGCTCAATCACTGCCGCGCGAATGTGATCGTCCGCATTGAGCGCGACGCCGCGAATCGTCGCCAGCTGTCCGCTCGTGACGCGCTCGCGATAGACGTCGATCTGCGGGCTGTTTTGCGAGAAAACGCCGTTCAGATTGCTGATCGCCGACACTCCGAGGCCGATCAAATCCGCGCTGTGGTGTGTGCTGTAGCCTTGGAAATTCCGCCGCAGGCTGCCGTCGTCTTGCGCTTTGGCAAGCGGGTCGTTCGGCTTTGCGAAGTGGTCAAGTCCGATCGAGCGATAGCCCGCGTCAACGAGGCGCTCCGTGGCGTAAAGGAACAGTTCCGTACGTTGCTCAATTGTCGGGAGGGTATCGGTGGGAATGCGGCGCTGTGCCTTGAAGCGTTCCGGAATGTGCGCGTAGTTGAAGAGTGCGAGGCGATCAGGCTCCAACGACAGCGCGCGCTCAAGCGTCGCAGCGAAGGTTTCGCGTGATTGAATTGGCAGGCCGTAGACCAGATCAAACGAAATGGAGTTGATGCCGCAGTCGCGAGCGGCCTGCACCGCCTGCGCCGTTTGCTCAAAGCTCTGGAAGCGGTGGATGAGCGTTTGGACACGCTCGTCAAAATCCTGCACGCCAAAGCTCACGCGATTGAAGCCCAAGCCGGGCAACGATTTGACGTATTTTTCGTCAAGGAAGCGCGGGTCTAGTTCAATGCCTTGCTCGCGATCGCCGCGAAGGTCAAACGCAGCGCCGAGCAAACCCATGAGGCGCGTGAGTTGTGGGATCGAAAGGAAGTTCGGCGTTCCGCCGCCAAAGGCGACCTGCGCGATGGGCAGTGCGGGCGATTGCTCGGCGACGAGGGCGATTTCCTTTTCGAGGAGATCGAGATATTCGTCGGCAACGGACGCGCTCTTGGTAACAATTTTGTTGCAGGCGCAGTAATAGCAAAGCGAACGGCAGAACGGAACGTGCACGTAGAGCGACGCAGGCCGACGTTGCATCGTTTTGAGCGCGGCTGCATAGGCGTCGGCGCGGAATTCCGGCGTGAAGCGATCAGCGGTGGGGTATGAGGTGTAGCGTGGCCCGTTCAGGTCAAAGCGCTTCAAAATTTCTGGGGGAAACACGATGCATTCAGCTCAGGTAAAAATCTGACCGAAGTATTCCCGGCGAGGGCGCGAGCGATATTGACTCAGGTCAGATGCATCGCAGTCTTGGGGGTGGGCAAACCCGCACTAGAAAGGTGCGTGAGAATCGCCTTGATCGTGGTACGAAGTGTTTCGCCGTTGCTCGTCACTGCCAGCGTAAAGCCAGACCGAGACGAAACTTGCGCCAACGATTAAGAACCACAGCACGAAGAAGCCAATGGTGTAGGCGCCTTGCCGAGACAAATCCACATGTGCGCCGAACCACTCGACCGCCTCCGGATCAATGACGCTAAACAAAATCGCGTCGCCCACCGCAGCGCCCAAGAAGGCCGGCCACAGCACAGCGCCAACCGTCGCGGCGTTGAACTTCATGGGCAACTCCGTTTTTGGATTGTGGCGGCGACCATTTGAGTCAGCCTTTGGTCGGAACGAGCAGTGATTCAACGCGCCAGCTGTGTGCTGGCGAGTCCATCACCACGACGCGCCGACGTTCGGCCAGCGGGGTCGGAATACGCATTTCGTATGTTCCCGACGCACTTGCTGGAAGTGTCACGCGGATGTCACGGTTCGGCTCAACAGGATGCGCGAGTATGACTTCGATCGGGGTCGCGTCCTTCGCATCCGGAAAGCGAAGCGTGACCGTGGTCCCTGAAGCTGAAATGTTCATCGTGTCCATGCCAAGCTGTTTGGCCCGATCCAGCTGCGAAAGCTGGGCGTTGATCGCTTTGCCCGCTTTGTAGTAATCGCTTGCGACCAACGCATCGGGGTGTTGCAAAACGAAGTACGCGGTGATGATGCACGCAACAACGACGGACGCCGGGCCGAGGATCAATAGTCCCGGCCAAATCCACGGGCTGACTGGCTTGGGTGCGGCTGGGGAGGCCAAGGTGGCTGTTGTATTCATCGCGTCGTTACCTCGGAATCAGGAAGACTGATTTTTCGTTGACGTTTACGCCGTTTTCCGACGCAGACTGGATGGTGAAATGTATAGTGTGGCTACCCGTTTTGACGGTGTCAATCGGCACTCGCACCGAGAGCACTGAAGCCGCCGTGGACGCGGGCTCCGCGACGATTTGGCTGCCGCGTTCGATTTTGATGTCTGGCAGGCCAGCAACCGTTACCGTAAATTTGTGAGTCGTCTCAGACGTATTCATCACATTGAGTTTGTAGATGTTCTCAATGTATCGGCCATCGACTTCTCGAGCCAAGACCTGACGGTCTCGAATGACGTCCACCTTCAACGGATTGCGTAGTGCCAATGAGGCCGCCAGTCCGCCCAGCAATAAGCACAACACGACAAAATAAATGAGGATGCGCGGGCGTACCAGATGTTTCCGCACGGCGGCACCGTCCCAGTGTTTTTCGAGCGCGTTCTCGGTCGAGTAGCGAACCAATCCTCGCGGGTAGTTCATCTTGTCCATCACCGTGTCGCATACGTCGATACACGCCGAGCAGCCGATGCATTCGTATTGCAGGCCGTTTCGAATGTCGATGCCCGTGGGACAAACTTGGACGCATAGCGAACAGTCAACGCACGCTCCGAGATTCAGCGCTTTGGCGTCTGCGGTTTTCTTACGGCCACCACGCGGCTCCCCGCGTTCTTTGTCGTAGGTGACGATCAGCGTGTCGCGATCAAACATCACGCTTTGGAAGCGCGCATACGGGCACATGTATTTGCAGACTTGTTCTCGCATGAAGCCCGCGTTGCCCCACGTCGCGAATGCGTAGAACAATATCCAGAACGTCTCCCACATCCCTGTGGTGCCGGTCGCAACTTCGTGCGCAAGCGTATGTATCGGCGTGAAGTAGCCGACGAATGTGAAACCGGTCCACAGCGCGAGGACGATCCAGAAAAAGTGCTTACCGCCCTTTCGCCAGAGCTTCTCAAAG
>JAKPSO010000201.1 GCA_029571495.1 Pseudomonadota bacterium | reverse complement strand
TGGTTCGTGGATCGTGAAGGAATACTTCAAGGGCGATGGCGGACAAATTCTCGACAAAGATGGCTACTTCGGTACCGGCGACGTAGCCACGCTTGATCCGGATGGCTTCATGCAAATCACGGATCGCAGCAAGGACGTGATTAAGTCCGGCGGAGAGTGGATCAGCTCGATCGATGTGGAAAACATCGCGATGGCGCATCCGGCGGTCATGATGGCCGCGTGCATCGGCGTGAAGCATCCGAAGTGGGACGAGCGGCCGATTTTGGTTGTCGTCAAGAAGCCGAACACCGAGGTCACCGCGCAAGAGATCCTTCAGTTCTACGACGGCAAAATAGCGAAATGGCAAGTGCCCGACGACGTTCAGTTCGTTGACGGTATTCCGCTCGGTGCGACGGGCAAGATGATGAAGGCCAAGCTGCGCGAGCAATTCGCGGCGTATACCCTGCCAGGCGCATAGAGAAACACGCACACGCGTTACTCGCGCCCGAGTTGCAGTGTCAAGCGCTCGCTGCCGCGGGCGCTAACATGCCTGCATGAGTAACGCTTCACTTGCATCCCGCCTGGCCGTTCCGGCCTTTATTTTTGTCTGGGCCACGGGCTATATCGTCGCCAAACTTGCTGCGCACGACGCCGAACCGTTGTCGTTTTTGGTGGTTCGCTATGTCGGCGTTTGTGTGCTGATGACTGTGCTCGCGCTCGTGGGAAGAGCCGTTTGGCCGCGCGGACGCGACGTGTGGCACATCGCTTTCGCGGGCGTGTTGATTCAAGCGCTCTACTTAGGCGGTGTTTGGGTGGCGATCCGCATGGGGCTGTCGGCCGGCGTGGCCGCTTTGATCGTCAACATGCAACCCGTGTTAACTGCCTGCCTCGCGCACTGGACGGGTGATCAGGTCACGCGGCGACAAGTGATCGGCGTCGTCATCGGCTTCGTCGGGGTGTTGCTTGTCTTGGCGGCGAAGCTCGGTTCAGCTGCGATGTCGGGCGCGCTTGCGGCGCCCACGATCATCTGTTTTACGGCACTGCTTGGCACGACGATCGGCGTGATTTACCAAAAACGATTTGTGCCCGCATTTGATCTGCGCGCCGGGCAAGCCATTCAATTTGCGGCCGCTATCGTTGCGACACTGCCATTCGCGCTGACGTTCGAGCATTTCTCAATCGTGTGGACGCGCGATGTCATTTTCTCAATGCTGTGGAGCATCTTTGTTCTCTCGGGCGTGGGCATCTCCATCATGTTCTACCTGCTGCGCACGGGGTCAGTCACGCGGCTCACGAGCACCATGTACATCGTGCCCGGCCTCACGGCTCTGATGGCCTGGGCGTTTTTCGGCGACACGCTTGGTTGGAATGTCGTTGCCGGGATGGCGGTGACACTGTTGGGCATCTATCTCGTTGTCTCGCAGCCGAAGGCTTGATGTAGTGGCCCGACGGCCGCGACGCGACGATGACGTCGAGGCACGTCGCAATCGGTTGCGATAATTACGCCATGGATGAAAGAGAAATTATTGCCGTACTTCGGCATACGTTTGTCGTGGTCGCGCTGACGGCCATTGCGGGCTGCGCGGTCGTTGACACGGGCGCCACGGTCGTGAAGGCCGGGGCCACGGTGGTGGGAACTACGGTCAACGCAGCTTCTACCGTCGCAAGCACGACGGTTGACGTCGGCCTAAAGGCTGCGAGCACGACCGCGACGGTTGCCAGCGCCACCGTTTCCGCAGCAAGCGCCGCGAAGGCCGTCACAGTTGCAGGTGCGAGCACCGTGGTCGCCGCGGGGTCGTTGGCTTACAACGTGGCCGTAAACGCGGCAAATGCGAAGCGTGCCGACGACGTCGCGACCGTGCCGGTTGTTTCCGCTGGACCGGATCGCTTCGTTGCGCAGGATGGTCGTCAGTGGCTCACAAAAAATTGTGCTGATGTGGTCGAAGGGCAACCTGGGCTTTGGGTTGCGATGCGCTCAGGCGACACCGAGATTCGAAGTCCTGCAGGTGTGATCTGCCCAGTGGTCTTGACGCAGCCGTAAACCGCTGTCGCGATGTACGCGACGAAGCGTTACTCGTCTGGTGTCTGATCTCGTCCCAATCGCACTTGGTGCGGGTTGGGAAATTTATTGCCGTAGATGTCTTCGCCATCGAAATAGCGTCGGCCGACTCCACGTTTCTTCGACGGATCTTCCTCAACACGCTCTTTCGCAAACTTGTCACCCGCTCGTTGCTCTTCTTTAATTTGTTCTGGTGTGAAGAGCGTATAGGCGTCGACGAGTTCGAAGTTGTCGATGAAGCCACGAGGGTAGGGCAGCACGGCCGAGAGCACGTCACCCACTTCGATGTTCACGGGATGATTCGGCCGCGTGAGTTTCAGGTTGTACGTGAAATCGCGACGCAGGTTGTCGGACTCGACGACGGCGGTCATGTTTTGCAGGCCGTCAATGAAAAAGTTCGGCGGCTGAATCGTCATCAAACTAATGTTCGGCGGCGTGCGTAGAACGAACGCCGTCTGCACGGTCACAATGCCAAGCCCGAAGTGCGAGCTCATGGTCTGAATCGGTCCGCGCGGAAGTAATTCCTCCGTGTTGTGGATCGTGACCGTGGTGTCATCAGGATTGGGGCCGCCATTCCAGACTAACGTCGCACGCATGATCGAACGCATCGCAAAACCGTGTTGGTTTCCCATGATGAGCGGCAGACACAGGTAGGCATGCTTCGAGAACCACTCGCGTCGCTGCACGCCGTTCAGGTTGACGTAGAGATCGTCTTGCTTGCCCTTGAAGTAGTCGTCGTACGGGACGGCAGCGATGCGGTTTGCGGGTACGGTAATCATGGTTTGGGCTCTGTTCCGAAGCGATCTTGTTTCGACGCGTCAAAGGTGAGGAAGCTCGCGATCGTGTGCCGCATCCCGCCGGTGACCATGCGCACGCCATGCAGATACTTGAGCGTGCCGGGGAAGCAGACGAGGGTGCCAGCGACGGGGCGCATTTCAATCCCGAGCTCCGGGAAGTAAATTTCACCGCCGTCGTAGTCTTCATTGAGATAGATGACCGCGGCGAAATTGCGCCAAGGAAATGGGTGTGGATTGTTGCCAGGATTTTGTGCGTCGGCGTGTGGCAAGAGTTCGTAGCCCTGTGGCCACCGCGCAAAGTTCAGCACGTCGGAGTAGAGCTGCGGCACCGGGCCCATCTGCTCGACGAGGGCTGCCGTTAATCGATCAATGATGCGATACCGCAGCGAGATCATGGTGTCACGCACTTCAGCATCGCGTATCTGCGGCAAGGCTAGCGTGCGCCCTTTCCAATACCCGCCATCGGCCGCCGTTAGTTCGCCAAATGACGGTTCGTGCTGCGCAAGAAACCGAGCGTAGATATCTAGCTCCGGCCGCTGCAAAAAATTGGGGACCACCAGCGGAAAACAGGAAATGACCTTCGCTGATGTTGGCGCTGCGACGACGGCGTCCGGAACCGACGCAGCGGGAACGGTGCGATCAGCGGCGGGATAGCGATGGAGGTCTGGTGCAGTCATCGCAAAAGTATAGCCACGCGATCCTCGGCGCTTTTGCCTTGCGTCAGTTCATGAGCAATCGTGCGGCAGGCAAGAACCGAGTCACGGTACTTCGTGCATTCGACAAACTTTGGTGTACAGCTTTTCGCTACGAATGGCGTATGCATAAGGAAAATTGGGATATTTGCGCACAAGTCGACTTTTGTGATTATTTGGCCGAAGTGACCACCGATAGGTCGTTACAGGCAAGAAGCTGATCATGGTCCTGAATCTTGACGACTCAAGGACCTACGCGCTGCGATAAGCTCACTCCGCTCCCACGATCACCTGCTTGGACACGCTATGAATCCTGCCGATCTCTCCGCCGAGGCTTTATCTCTCGCCTTCCGCCGCCGCGAATTTTCGCCCGTTGACGTGGCCAACGCGGTGTCCGCGCGCCTCGACGCGTGGCAACCGAAGATCAATGCGTTTTGCTTTGAGGATCGCGAGCGCACTCTTGCTGACGCGAGGGCGTCGG
>JAKPSO010000426.1 GCA_029571495.1 Pseudomonadota bacterium | reverse complement strand
CACGCGTGGGCTTTCGCATCGCGACATCGCCCAGTTGGTCTCTCGCATCATGTCACTCGGGGTGCGCGCTGCGCGTTACTCGAACACGCAACATAAGTCTGCACTGACGGTTACGGTTGAGCATGTTCGTGAGGCAACAGCGCAGACGCATTGACAGCGTCGAGCACCGTGTTAGTTTGTCAATACAACGCCACACAATCTTTGAGTCGAATATCACTATGCAGTCGCTTAACACCAACGAAAATCGCCTACCGCCTTCGGCTGCCCGGGCAATCAACGTACCCAAGAATGCTCGAAGCTACATCGTTATCACCGCAACGCGGATCGGGACATTCCAAGTCACGATTCGCACAGGTCGGAACTCAAATTCTCAGCTCCTTGGAACAGTGACTGGGAACGCAACGACTTGGGTCGCTACGAATCTGGTTGGCACTCAAATCGCGAGAACAACCTCACGAAGAGACGCCGTGGATGCCGTGTTGCAGTTGCCGTCCTCGCAGGCCCTGCTTCGCGAAGCGCTCGACCAAACCGCAGGCAACGCGTTCAACAACCAGGGCAACATCCACAAAGCAACGGTGCGCACGACGTGTTAGCAACGTCTCACCCATTCAGACCGTACACAGGCCGCGATCACGACTAGGTAAAGCGGCCGCGACGACAGGAATCATGCATTCTTAGTAGCAGACAATGTACAAATTTCTATTGGGTTATCTGATTGGCAGCGCCGAAGCCCGTGGGGAGTCGCTCTTTCCTTCTCCGAGAGCGTTGGCGAGTTTTTTTGCAATCGTGATGGTGGTTCTGTCTATCGTTTGGCTGGTGTTTGGGGACTCATACCCTAGTTTTGTAAATTGTTCTGAGGCGCTCACACCTTTTTCAGCGACCGCGTGTTTGGCACTCGCGGTGAGGAGCTTGTCAAGCGGTCAGTCGCAACGTTCAAATCAATGTTAGACGAGACCGTGTACGTTCCGTACGATGCACGTGCTCGTTCGGCGCAAAGCGCTTTTTGCATGGCATCGTGTTAGCGCTTCGCGCGTACCAGGTCGGAGACATCGCGCGGTTCTTTGTACCGATGGAGGGCGAAAGAAACGGCGGACGGCCGGTCAAGGCAACATTCGCCCTACCCGGCGCTTCGCTGGTTGCCAGGAGTCGCAAGCGCGGGAAAGGGGCCCGTGGGACCTCCTGAAAACTCTTCTCTGTTTCCGAGGCAGCAAGTCGGCTTGGTACTCTCCTGTCTCGCGGGCTTTTTTATAGGGTTATTAGTGTCGTTATCTACGCGCTTGATAACTTCGTTAATTTCTCTATACTTTGAGTATGGACGAAACAATAAACCCCTTTTCCCCCGGCGCAGGCACACCACCGCCCGAGCTCGCTGGTCGCGCAGAGATTCTTCGCAAAGCAGAGGTCACTTTTAGGCGTTCACTGTCCGGCATGTCGACTCAGGGCTTGATGTTGGTCGGCCTACGCGGCGTGGGTAAAACTGTGTTGCTGAGCAAAATTGGGAACTTGGCGGAAAACGCTGGCGTTCAGATCGTGCAGATTGAAGCGCCAGAGGGCAAAGGGCTGGCCGAACTGCTGGCCCCAGAACTGCGCCGACTGTTGCTTCGCATGAATCTTGGCGCCCAAGTGGCCACACAGTCACGGCGCGCTCTGCAAGCGCTTCGTAACTTTGTCGGCAAGCTCAAGGTGTCCGTTGGTGACTTTGAAGTCTCGATTGCGCCCGAACCCGGTTTGGCCGACAGCGGCGACCTTGAAACCGATCTCACGGCACTCTTCGTCGCGATCGGCGAGGCTGCAAAAGAGAAAGGGACCGCCATCGTATTGTTGATCGACGAAATGCAATATCTGGAGGACGAGCACCTTGCTGCGTTATTCGCTGCGCTGCACCGTGTCGCGCAAAAGCAATTGCCGATCGTCTTGATCGGTGCGGGCTTGCCGCAACTCGTTGGTATTGCCGGTCGCGCGAAGTCATATGCCGAACGCTTGTTCGAATATCCGCCAGTGGGTCCGCTGACGTTGCCTGATGCCGCCGACGCGATCCAATCGCCGTTACGAGCCGTTCAATGCCAGTTGACCGAGGATGCCATGCAACGGCTGTTCGAGGTCACGCAGGGCTACCCGTTTTTTTTGCAGGCTTGGGCCTACGCGATTTGGAATGCCGCCAAAAGCTGCCCCATCGAACTCTCGGTCATCGATGCAGCCACGCACACCGTTCTGGAACGGTTGGACACCAGCTTCTTTCGAGTTCGATTCGACCGTCTTACACCGCGCGAAAAAGACTATTTACGCGCGATGGCTGAACTAGGGGCTGGACCCCACCGCTCGGGCGATGTTGCGGAGCAGTTGGGCCGCGAGATATCGTCCCTTGCCCCACTTCGGGCAGGTTTGATCAAGAAAGGCATGATCTACAGTCCCGCGCATGGCGACACCGCCTTCACCGTGCCGCTTTTCGATCAGTTCATGCATCGCGCAATACCTGAATGGAAGGCTGTGCCAAGCCGCACCAAGAACGGCGCGACACCTAGCAAGTAAAGCTGCCCATTCTGACGAGCGTACGTTAGGTGCCGCGCGCCGCAAGCTATGCGGCGCAGATCAGACTCGTTAACCGAAGTCCAGCCCTTCAAGCATGTTCGCCGAATTGGCCAACCCTATGGTCAGCGACTTCGGTGCGCTGATGCTCGGTGGTTGGTCAGGTCCGTGGTGATCGTCATGCGAGCGTGGCGTGACATCCTCACTACCCAATCCACCGAATCCAACGGATTCACCCAATCGGACTGGCGTTGGAGGCGCCGTTACTAGTCGCGCATCCATCATCTTGTGCAGGTTCCACGTCAGCGCCTGCTCCGCAAGTAACGCAAACCGTTGGGTTCTGCTACGCCCGGAGCTTTTCTTGACCATCAGATAAAGCTTGGGCGTAGCGATCGGATCAATCACGATTTGCAATCGCAGGCCCTTCCCAGTCTTGCGCTTCTGCCGGTGCCGATCGGCCGGCAGTCCACCGTTTTCGGGTTTTGTCGACGCGGCCTTATCGCTAGGGACCCGCTTTGCTCTGCCAACGTTTGGCGAAGGCGTGGTGCCTTGCGTCTGCGACGAGAGCGAGCTAGACGGCATGGTTCACCTCTCCTCGTACAGGTGCCCGACCCACATAACTAGGGACGGACGCGGGTACTGTGGGCTCAGGTCGGCGTGGACGCGCTGGCATATTGCCGTCGCGCTCTGCCGACGAGAGCCACTGTTTGCGGGCCATCACATAAAACCCTCGCGCATTCGCAAGAATCGCCGGGGCCTCGGGTGATCGCACCTGAATATCCGGATCGTACAGTCGCAGCGCGCGCGTGAAGATGTCCGCCGCACCCCCAACGACAAAAATGCCGCCAAACGACGTGAGCGAACCCACCGTCCCGATCATGCCCTCGATTGACGGGAACCAGGCGGGGAGCGCTGCTTCCACCTCAGCAGAGATGTCGAGTGGTTTTGAACGAAGCACCAAAGGCTTTTCGCCACGAACGGCATCCCCCAAACGCAGATAGGTGTTGAACTCGAGTTCTGGGTACTTGTTCAGGAGTAACTGCTTGAGATCACGAAAGAAGTACTCCATTCCACCGCTGACGGAATCGCAGGGCGTGCGAATGACTTTAGAGCTCTTGACCATCGTCCAATCAACAGTGTTGTACCCAGGGTCGATCAACAAG
>JAKPSO010000406.1 GCA_029571495.1 Pseudomonadota bacterium | reverse complement strand
TCATCAACAACGCACCCGCACTCGCCTCGTGGCGTCTGTTGCGTGGCGCGACGAGGCGAGTGCGGGTGCGTTGTTGATGACCGCGTCTTCGAGCGCGCCGCGCGTGTCGCGCGCCGGCTGATACGGCGACGCGCCGGTGAGAAGGCGATGCAGCATGACGCCGAGCGCGTAGACGTCGGTCGCGGTCGAAAGCGGCGCGCCGGTGATTTGCTCGGGCGCGGCGTAAGCGAGCGTCATCGCAGCACCAGCGATTTCCGTGAGTTCTTTGTTCGCGTTCGCGTTGGGTTGTGTCGCGTTGAGTTCTGGCAAAAGTTTCGCGACACCGAAATCGAGGAGGCGCACGTTGCCGTTCGCGTCTACCAACACGTTTCCCGGTTTCAAATCGCGATGCAACACGAGCTGGCGATGCGCGTAATCGACAGCATCCAGCACTTGCAGGAAAAGTTTAAGCCGGTCGTTGAACGGCGTGCGGTGGTGCTCACAGTACGCGTCGATCGGCTCACCCGCGACATACTCCATCGCGAGGAAAGGCTGGCCAGTTTCGCTGACGCCGGTGTCGTAGAGACGTGCGATGTTCGGGTGTTCCAACTGCGCAAGAAAATCCCGCTCGCGGGCGAAGCGCTCGCGCATCGTGGCGAGTGCCGTCGGGTCATGCGTGGCTGCGGGAAGTTTGATCGCGACGTCGCGTTTGAGGCGACCATCGGCGTAGCGCGCGCGCCACACGCTGCCCATGCCGCCGTGGCCGATCGGTTCGATCAGTTCAAACGGGCCCATGAGTTGGCCACAGGTACCAGCAGGCTCCCCGCGCAGTGAGTCGGGTTGTCGCGGAAGCGTGGCGAGTACGTCGTTCGTTTCAACGCGTCGATGCGCACCCAAGAGCTTGCGCAACAACGGAGAAACGCCAGGCTCACGCGCGGCGGTGTTGTCGAGCCACACGGCGCGCGCTTCGGGTGGCAGCGCGAGCGCCTCGTCGAAGAGCGAGAGCGCGCGCTGCCAGTCAGGAGTTGCGGACGACATGGTGGGCAATGGGAGAGGCGGTGAGCGAATGCATAGGGCTTATGGGTTCAAACGCAAGGAAGCGGGAAATCCGGCCAACAAACTTTCGCTCGGATTCACGGATCGACGAAGCATTCGTCCTCGGCCTCCCATATGGCAGCGAAGGACGGGTCAACTACTCTTCTTCCAGCAACACCAACAGCGCCGCGCGAGCTTTCTCCCATTCACGTCGGACGGTGCGTTCCGATACGCCGAGAATTTCAGATATTTCTGGCTCGGTCATACCGCCGAAAAACTTCATTTCGACGAGGGCAGCCAAATCCGGGCTGACTTTGTGCAAATCTTTCAGTGCGTCGTCAATCGCTTCGACGTCGTCCGCTTGGGGACAGAGCCCGGCGATTTCGGTGTTAAGCGTGAGCGCCGCCTCGCCGCCACCGCGACGTTCGGCGTTGGCTTCGCGCACGGTGTCGAGGATGATGCTGCGCATGACCTTCGACGCGTAGGCGAAGTAATGCTGTCGATCGGGGATAGCGAGAGACTTCTGATTCACGAGGCGTAGATAGCTCTCGTGCAGCAGCGACTCGGTCGCGAAATCTTGCTTGAGGTTTGCCGCCCACAAGCGCGAATGCGCGAGGCGCTTAAGTTCGTCGTACGAAGCTTCGAACAATTTCTTCAACGCCTCGGGTTCGCCCGGCGTGAGCCGCGCGATGGCTTCCGTGATCTCTCCACTCATAGTCCCGCCCCCCGATCAGTATCTGTTGCGGATCATTTTGAATCATTTGGCAAGCGAAGCGCACACCGAGGGTCAGAACGCGCTACGCCTCCGCACGAGCGTTTAGCCAAGCGTAGTGGCTTTTATAGTGGAAGTGCTGCCACGCGGTACATAGCGCCTCATTTTGTATAAAGTCAACTAAGCGAATAAACGTGCTGAAACGACCGTCAGACTCTCGCTGGAGGCAAAAAGCTGTTAACGCGAAATCGAGATGCGGTCGGTTGCTTCCGCGAGGTAGAACCATTCGTTGTTCGCTTCGGCCAAGGCGTTCGGGAACACGATGTAGCCGTCGCGCGGCGCGCGAACGACTTCGCCGTTGGCGCGGGTGCCGATGACGTCGCCGGCTTTGAGCGCATCGAAGCTTTGCCATGCGCGCGCGAAGGCGTCGGCCTTGTCGAACTTGTCGATCACCGTGCCGAGGTGGAGGCCTTCAACGTTTGTCGCGCGCGGCGGTGGCGCGTCGTTGGTTACGCCGAACAGCGCGAGCGTGTTGCGGATCGCGCGGTACGCGACTTCCGGTCCGTTCGGGTCGTTATGCTGGCCGCATTCGAGCGTAAGCGCCGCGCCGCCCGTGGTGCGCATGTATTCGGTGGTGCCAACGCCGTACTTCGGATGAAGATCGTGGCGTTTCTCGCCCGTCGGGTTGAGTTTCGCTGCGCGTGCGATGCGCTCCGCGACGCCGACGGCGTAGGTCGAAAGCCAGCCGTCGACCGCGCGGTTCACGCCGAGGCGCAGCGCCCAATCGCGTTCAACGTCGCCATGAATCGTCGGCTCGAGCGGACCGTTGTTACTCTCAGGCCCGACCATCACGAACGCTTGTCCCTGCGCCTGAAACGAATGCAGATCGAGTAGCACTTCGTGTTTCGCCATGAGCGGACAAAGCCAGTTTGCGATGTGATCTTCGAACTCGGTCGGCGTCTCGGTCGGTGCGAGATTGCGATTGAGGTTTCGATCGCCGATGCGGCGTTTCAGAGCGTACGCCATCGGGTTCGTGATCGGCACGAAGGTGACGCTGCCGCGTGCAATTTCGAGCGCGCCGCTTTCGATTTCAGCGACGACGCGACGAATGCCGTGCATGCCCGCGAGCTCATTGCCGTGAACGGCGCCAAGAATCAAGACGCGCTTGCCGGGTTCAACGGCGGTGAAGGAAATGGATTGGAATGGAAGCATTTGCTGTCATTCCCTCCCCTTCAAGGGGAGGGTTAGGGTGGGGATGGGTTTCCGTGAATTGAGCAGGCACGCTAAGCGCGAATTACGCACTGGATTCCGGCCTTCGCCGGAATGACGATAAAGATTACAGGACTCTACAGAACACGGACTTCAAATACCGGCTCTCGTTGACCTGCGCGAGCCACGGATGATCAGGCCCAGCGCCGCGCACTTCGAGCACTTGCACTTCGCGCCCCGCGTAAAACGCCGCGCGGCGCAGCATGTCGAGAAATTGCTCCTCGCTCACCACGCCCGTGCATGAGCACGTGAGGAACAAACCACCGGGCTTCACTACGCTTAGCGCGAGCTTGTTCATGTCGAGATATTTTTTCAGCGCATCGATCACCTCGTCGCGTGCGCGCGTCATCTTCGCGGGGTCGAGCACGACCGCGTCCCATCGCTTGCCCGCTTCCTGCGCTTCGCGTAGCCAAGGAAAAATATCGGCCTGCGCGACTTTCGCTTTCACGTCGTTCAAACGCAAATTTCGCGTGGCGAATTCGACTGCCTCTTCGTCGAGGTCTACCGCTGTAATGTCGGTCGCGCCATTGACGCCCGAGTACACAGCGAAGCCGCCGGAATTGCAACAAAGGTCGAGCATGCTCGCGCTCTTGGTCGCTTTGATGAGCTCGCCCCAACGTTGGCGGTTGTCGCGCTGATCGCAGAAGAACCCGGTCTTGTGTTTCCCGCCGATAGGCACATGGAATTTCACGCCGTGTTCGGTGATGATCACCGGCTTCGGCGGTTTGCCTGGCGGACAATCGAAGCCCTCTTGCTTCTGTGCGTTGTCATCGCCAAACGCAAAAATCTGCGAATCCGGGAACTGCGTCAAGAGCGCATCGAAGATCCAATGCTGCATGCGCCACATACCCGCCGCGTAAAACGCAACCACCAGCACGTCGCCAAAGCGATCCACGATCAGGCCGGACAATCCGTCGCCTTCCGCATGGATCACGCGGTAGGCATCGGTCACTGCGTCGAGCCCGTAGATCGTGCGCCGCAGACGCACGGCGTCGGCGATGCGCTCCGCGATGAATTGCGCGTCTACGATTTCGTCTTCTTTTTCGGTGAGCAGACGAATGGCCATCGGCGCTTGCATGTTGAGCATGCCGCGGCCGATGAACTCGCCGTCAACACTCAGCACTTCGACGAGATCGCCCGGGACGATGCGCTCACGCGGGCGCTCG
Organism: Pseudomonadota bacterium; assembly: GCA_029571495.1. Classification (GTDB taxonomy): domain Bacteria; phylum Pseudomonadota; class Gammaproteobacteria; order Burkholderiales; family Casimicrobiaceae; genus Casimicrobium. The sequence goes on along the minus strand of JAKPSO010000406.1, from coordinate 3,017 downwards.
ACCATTTTTTGAAAGATCAGGGGGTGAACGTATTTACGTTCGCTCTTCAACCGAACTTGCGGGAGAGCTTCATTGCGATTTTTGCGGGCCATGCCTCAATGTTAACGAGGCGAGGCCAATTGCTGAGGGTGGCGTGTTGCCGCTCAGGCCTTACGAGCACCGCCAAGGAGACGCGCGGGCAAAAAGAGGATCGCGCGAATCAGCGCAAACACGGCATCAAACGTGATGCCAATCAGACGAAACGGGAGCGAAATGAGCCACACAATGGGCCACAGAATGAGCGCCAAGAGCGCGAGCGGCCATGCGACCACGAGCAGAACGCACCAGACTAAAAAGAGCACCAAGAATTTCATTGCCAATTCCCCATCAAGCAGTGGAGAGACGTAAACGCAGCCCGCCAAAATTCGTGCACACGGCACGCGTTCTGGGCTCGCGAGTTAGATGTGTTTGCTAGCGGTGATCACTACGGTGTCGAAGGCAATCGTCTCAGCGTGCACAGCGTCGGGCGTTGCGGTGGAGAAGAGCGCCATCACTGCGCCGATGGTGACCACGGAGAGCAGGCTCGCACTGATGGCGGTAGCTGCGGACTCAGTGCGGGAGAGGATGTTGAAAGTACGGTTCATGATTGTTTCCTTTGTGTAGCGGTTCGTTTTCGGACGTCGCATCGTTGCGATGGAGTGAACTGTAGGCGAACGAATTCGCAGGTACTACTCGCATGCGACGAACAGCGGGTGAACTGCGCGAATTGCGAAAACGAGGCGCAAACGGCGGCCGGTTGTGACGCGGCCGCAGCCTGCTGCGACACTTGTCACACGCTACGAAGCCCAAACGACGCGATTTCTGCGCTGTTGAGTTGGCGCTTGTTCACCGCGTAGGTATCCGCGTCGTAGCGTGTCACGATGCGCTTTTTCCAAACGTCCCACGCGGCGGCGGCACCCTCACGGTTTACTGCGCGAAGGGATCGGCGCTCCGCGCGGGTGAGTTTCCCGCCCGGCACCTCCGCCAGCGTGACTTCGTACCAGACGTCATCAGCACAACGAAGCTCTTTGTACGCACTGATGACACGACGTTTTTGGGCATCGTCTCGCGTGGCCGCCTGTAGCTTCGCGACACGCGCCTTGGCCTTAGCCTCGGCCGCGTGTGTGAGTCGCAGAATTCCAGTACGCGGATCGACAAACAACGGCGCCCACGAGTCGCTCACAGGAATCCAACCGTGACTGCGCCAACGACCCAAGTGCTCAAACACCACGCCGCGCCCGTTGGCACGGGGAGTGGCGCGAACTTCCGTCAGCACGTAGTTGTCCACGTGCGCAAGGATGTGCTGTTGCACTGTGTTTCGTTGGTCGATGCCCGCGAGCAACTCGGCATGCACCTTGTTCCAAGGGCGTCCGACTTGGCTCATCAAGAATCGCTTGAGTGGCGCGAGGTTTTCGTTGAGCCATTTGCGGTTGCGATGTCCGGCGCGCATGCCGAGCTTCGACGGCCGTTCTTCAGACGACATGAATTGACGAAAGCCCCCTTCGCGACCGCCGCCAAGCGAGTTGCCGCGAATCAATCGTGGCCGCTCGACAATCACTTTGTACATGTCAGTGCGCATGATCGTCCTCCAGCTCGTCGTCCTCGGCATCCAGCAAATGCCGAAGCGCTTGCTTGTGTGTTTGTCGCACGGCACCGTAAGGCTTGACGTGCGGACCACCGTAGCGCTTGCGGCCTTCGACTGCAATGCGATTCCTCGGCTTCACGGGTTCGATCGTGAACAAAATCGGTTGAAATGTTTTGCCCATGATTTACCCCTTCACACACAAAAATTGTTTCAACGTGTGTTCGATGCTCACCAGGTCGCCCTGATTCGCCATCACGCTGTCGATATCTTTGTACGCGGCTGGAATCTCGTCGATCACACCGCCGTCCTTGCGGCACTCCACACCGAGCGTCTGCGCCGCAAGGTCGGCGCGATTGAACTCGCGCTTGGCTTGCGTTCGACTCATGCGTCGGCCGGCGCCGTGTGAACACGAGCAGAACGACTGCAAATTGCCACGTCCACGAACGACGTAACTTTTCGCGCCCATGCTGCCCGGGATCACGCCCAACTCGCCTTCGCGCGCCGAGATGGCGCCTTTGCGCGTTACAAAAACGTTTGCGCCAAAGTGCGTTTCGCGCTGTACGTAGTTGTGATGGCAATTGATCGCTTCAGTGTCCAAGGTGAAGCGTGGGAAGTGACGCTGCAACACGGCAATCACTGCGCGCAACATCAGCTCGCGATTAAGTCGCGCGTAGTCCTGCGCCCAGTTCAGCGCCTCCACGTAATCGTCGAACAGCTCCGTGCCCTCGCGCAGGTACGCCAAGTCTTTGTCGGGCAAAGCGTGCACATGGCGCCCCATGTCCTTCTTGGCCTTGTCGATGAAGTAGCGACCAATCGCATTGCCGATACCGCGCGAACCGCTGTGCAACATGATCCACAGCCGATCTTCTTCGTCGAGACAGAGCTCAACGAAGTGATTGCCACCGCCCAACGTACCGAGTTGGCAAAGCCAGGTGCTGTTGAACTTGCGCTGCATTTTCATCAGCGCGGGGTGCTTCGCGACAATCGCGTCAAGCCCACCGTCCAACGCACGCCCCGCGCGATGCGCCGCCGAGCCTTGCACTTTGCTCATCGAATGTTGCAGCAACCCTGCTGGAATTGCCGCTTCGATATCCATGCGCAGTTTGTACAAACCGTCGGGCAACATCGCCGCCGTCAGACTCGTGCGCACTGCGTTCATGCCACAACCAATATCGACGCCGACGGCGGCAGGAATGATCGCTTCTTTCGTTGCGATCACAGAACCGACCGTCGCACCGACGCCCGCGTGAACATCCGGCATCGCGGCCAGATGGTGGTGAAGAATGGGCAATTGCGCCATGTTCACCAGTTGTTGAATAGCCTCGGGTTCAATGTCTTTCGTCCATACGTACGCCGGGACCTTGCCTTTATTGAGGGTCAATTGAATGCCCATAACTCTCTTCTCGAATAGGCC
>JAKPSO010000402.1 GCA_029571495.1 Pseudomonadota bacterium | reverse complement strand
CGAGCGCAATGCTGATCACCGCCGCCCACCACAGCGCGCGCCGCCTGCCGCTCTCCGCTCGCATCATCGCCCGAAACCTTTCGACCTTTCGTTGCATCCCTCAATGCATTACGCAATCCGCGAACGAATTGCGACATCCGCCTCTATTTGCAGAGACCTATAGCTTTTTAGCGCTAACGACCGCCAGATGGTCGTTACGTGCAAATAACGTGACCAGTCGACTTTAACTAATTTTGTCACGAATGCGCCGCCTGTTGGTCGTTAGTGTGCCGTTTTACATAAAAGCTGTAACGCATGAACCCGCTCGCCATCGCGCGCGGCGAACTCCGGTACAGTGGCGTCTCCGTCTCTTGAACCGCTCTTCGCGCTTGCGCCTTTCGCCGTGAAACTGATCACTTGGAACATTCAATGGGGCCTCGGCGTCGACGGTCGCGTAGACCTGCGTCGCATCGTCGACACAGCGCGCGCGATGGCGGATTTTGATGTGTTGTGCCTGCAAGAAGTCACGAGCAATTACCCCGCGCTCGCGGGCAACAATGGCGACGATCAGTTCGCGACGCTCGCGGCGTTGCTGCCTGAGTATCAAGCCATCAGCGGTGTGGCCGTTGATCGCTTCACGCCCGCGCGTGGCCGGCAGCAATTCGGCAACATGATCTTCACGCGGCTGCCCGTCTTGCAAGTGCTGGGCCATCAGTTGCCGTGGCCTGCGGAACCCACGTTACCGACGATGCCGCGCCTCGCGCTTGAAGTTGTGCTCGAAGCGCCGGGCGGCGCGCTGCGTGTCACGACGACGCATCTTGAGTTTTATTCGGCGCTGCAACGCAAGGCGCAGGTGCGCATGCTGCACAGCATTCACGCCGACGCAGCGACGCACGCCGCCGATGAATTTCAACGTCACAAAATCGGCAGCCCCTTCGAGACGCGGGCGCGCGGCGCGCGCGCCATCCTCACGGGCGACTTCAATTGTTTGCCCGACGACGAGGCGATCAAGCTACTGCAATCGCCCTGCGCCAACGGCGCGCCGGGCTATGTCGATGCGTGGTCGCTTGCACATCCGAACGCCGCCCACGCACACACCGTCGATCTGCACGACGCGACGAAAGCGCCAAGGTGTTTCGACTACGTGATCGTCTCAGACAACCTGCGCGACGCCGTGCGCGCGCTCACCGTGAACGCGGAAACCACCGCGTCGGATCATCAACCGCTCTTGTTGGAGGTGGAACTATGAAGACAACATTTCGCGCATTCGTAGCGCTCGCGTGCGCCGCACTCGCGTTAGGCACAGCGCCCGCGCACGCGCAGTCGTCGGCCTCCGGTTATCCGAACAAACCGATCAAACTGGTCGTGCCGTTCGCGCCGGGCGGCGCAACCGACATCCTCGCGCGCGACATCGGCCAAAAGCTCGCCGAACGTCTCAAGCAAGCCGTCGTCATCGACAACAAACCCGGCGCCGGCACGACGATTGGCACCGCCACCGTCGCCAAATCGCCGAACGACGGCTACACGCTGCTCTTCGCGCCAACGCCGTTTGCGATCTCGCAAGTGATGTATCCGAAGCTGCCGTACGACGCGCAAAAGGATTTCACGCCGGTCACGTTGCTCGCAGTGTCACCCTTCATTTTGGTCGCGCATCCGTCACTGCCCGCAAACAGCGTGAGCGAGCTCGTCGCGCTCGCGAAGGCGAAGCCGAAGTCGCTGAGCTTCGCCTCCGCTGGCAACGGCACTGTGCCGCATCTCGCGGGAGAATTTTTCAAGCTGCGCGCAGGTGTTGAGTTGGTGCATGTCCCGTACAAAGGCGGCGGCCCAGCAATCATTGATCTCGTGGGCGGACAGACGCAATTGATGTTTGCCACGCCCGTTGAGGTCGCGCAGCAAATCGCCGCGGGTCGGCTCAAAGTGCTCGCCGCGACCTCGCCTGAGCGCATCCCGGCGTACGCCAATGCGCCGACACTGCAAGAGAGCGGCCTGCGTGACTACGACATTCGTTCGTGGTTTGGCGTGCTAGCGCCCGCGGGCACGCCCCCTGACATCGTCGCAACATTGGCAAACGAATTTGCGGCGGTTGTGCAATTGCCGGAGATTCAGTCGCGTTTCGCGGCGCAGGGCGCGCAAGTGCTCGTCAAACGCGGCAACGACTTCGCGCAGTTCATCCGCGCCGACGTCACGCGCTGGACCGAAATCGTCAAAACGTCTGGCGCGACGGTGGACTAATGCATCGTCATTGCGCTATGTGCCATACCGCTCTAGCATTCAAGGCATAACGAAACCGGAGTTCCCATGCGCCACATCCTCACCGCCGCTTCGCTCGCGTTGCTCGCGTCGCACGCCATCGCAGCGCCGTTCCAAAACGGCAGCTTCGAATCCGGCACGCTCGTCAACACGGGTTCTTTCGACACGCTGAGCGCTGGCTCGACGGCGATTACCGGCTGGACCGTAACCGGCAACGGCGTTGACTACATGGGCACTGCATGGGTCGCGGCGAACGGGACGCGCTCCATCGACATGCTTTCGTGCGGCACGGCAGGCGGCGTGCAGCAAACGTTCGACACCCTACCCGGCGCGATTTATCAAGTGACGTTCTCGCTCGCGGGCAATCCCGACGGCGGCATCAAAACGCTTACCGCCTCGGCCGCAGCCTCCACCGCAAACTTCACGTTCGACACGGCAGGCGCATCAGCGTCGGCGATGAACTACACA
>JAKPSO010000396.1 GCA_029571495.1 Pseudomonadota bacterium | reverse complement strand
CGAGCGCACGCGGCGGATGAGTTCGATCTGCAAGTGATTCAATGGATCGAGATACGGGAAGCGATTGCGGATTGATCGCGCGAGCGTCGGGTTGTCGGCGAGTGGTGCCGCACCGACGAGCGTTTCGTACGCGGATTTCGTGCGTTCCCACTCGACGTGAATAGCGCTCCACACACGATCACGTATCGTTTTGTCTTGCACCAACGATGCATACGCCGCGCCGATTTGCATGTCGGTTTTCGAGAGCACCATGCCAAGGTTTGAGAGCACCGTCGCGAAGAACGGCCAGTCTTTCGCCATCTCCTGCAAGTCCGCAAGCGCCGCCGGTTCTTCGTCCAGCAATTTCGCCACCGCGCTTCCAAAGCCATACCAACCGGGCAGCGCAACACGCGCTTGCGCCCAGCTAAACACCCAAGGAATCGCGCGTAGGTCTTCGATGCGAGTGCTCGATTTACGGGCCGCGGGGCGCGAGCCGATGTTGAGCTCTGCAATTTCTTTGATCGGCGTGCTCTCGCGGAAGTACGTGACGAACCCATCGTCGCCATAAACCAGCGCACGATACGAATCGAACGCATATCCGCTCAACCGTTCGGCGAGCGCTTCGAAGCGCGCTTGGCGTTTCGAGTCACCGATAACGTTCGGCAGCAGCGTGCTTTCCAAGACTGCGGCTAGCAACGTTTCAAGATTGCGCTGCGCGAGGTCCGGGTCGCCGTATTTGCTCGAAATAATTTCGCCTTGCTCGGTGAGGCGCAAGAAACCGTTCACCGCGCCGGCGGGCTGCGCGCGAATCGCTTCGTAGCTTGGGCCGCCACCGCGACCGACGCTGCCGCCACGACCGTGGAACAAACACAAACGAACGCCATGCTGCGCAAAAGTTTCGACAAGCGCGGCCTGCGCGCGATACAGCGCCCAGTTCGCCGTGAAGTAACCGCCGTCCTTGTTGCTGTCGCTGTAGCCGAGCATGATCTCTTGCGCGTCGCCTTGCGCTTTGAGCCAACGGCGATAGAGGGGATGCGCAAACGCAGCCGTCATCACTTTCGGCGCGGCTTCCAAGTCCTCAATCGTTTCGAACAGCGGTGCAATCGCCACCGCGAGATGCGGCACTTCGCCGCCACGCGCGAGGCCGACCTCTTTACACAACGTAGCCACTTCGAGCAAATCCGACAGCGATTCGCCCATCGAAATAATCATGCGCGGCAGTGCAGCGGGACCAAACCGTGCGTGCACTTCTGCGGCTTTGCGAAAAATCGCGAGCTCCGAAAGCGCGGTCTCCGAGAGCTTCATGTACGGGCTGGCCAACAGGCGCGCGCTTTCAAGCTCGCGACTCAGAAGCGCAACCTTTTCGTCCTCGGGCAACGCCGCGTAATCTGCGCACAATCCGCACCCCGCGAGCAGTTCCGCGACGACGGATTCATGCACAGTCGAGTTCTGCCGCAAGTCCACCGGCGCGAGATGGAAGCCAAAGATTTGCACCGCGCGCCGGAGCGGCAACACGCGCGCGTCGGCGATCACCTGCGAGCCGTGCTGCGTGAGCGAATCGGCGATCACGTCCAAGTCGTCAATCAATTCGTCCGGCGTCGCGTACGGCGCGGCATTCGCGTTGTGCGGTTCGCGTGCGGTGCTGTGGCCGGTGAAGCTGCGATACGTGGCGGCGAGACGGCTGTACAGCCCAGTAATCGCGCGACGGTACGGCTCGTCAACGCGAAAGCGCGAGTCGTCGTGCGCCCGCTCCGCAAGGTCGTTCAACGCTGGGCTCACGTCCACGAGGCGACTCGACATTGCAAGCTCCGCGCCCAGCGCGTGCAGCTCCGCGAGGTAGTGCGACAGCGCGAGTTCGGACTGCGTGCTGATCACGTAATCGAGCGTGTCGGCGTTCACGAACGGATTGCCGTCGCGGTCGCCACCGATCCACATGCCGATCTTCAGAAACGCCGGAAGCTCGGCCACCGTGCGGTCGTGCGCTTCGAGCGCAGCCAGCGTGTTCTTCGTGAGGCGCGGCACTTCCGAGAGAAAGCTCGCGCGGAAATAATTCAGCGCATTGTCGATTTCGTCGCGCACACGCAGCTTCGTGAGCCGAAGCATTGCCGTTTGCCACAGCTGCAAAATTTGCCGGTGCAGAGTGGCCGCTTGATCGTCGTCGTCGAGCGTGAGCGCCGTCGCGATCGCGCGTTCGGCGTCGAGGATGCTTTGTCGCTTGATCTCCGTCGGATGCGCCGTGAGGGTCGGGCTCACCAGTGCGCGAGAGAGGCAATGCCAAATTTCTGTGCCGGTGATATTCGCCGCTTTCAAATGCGAAAACGCCGACGCCAACGAGCCCGCCTGCGGCGCCGAGCCCGAGCGCTTGTGATGACGGCGACGACGGTTTTGATGTACATCCTCCGCGATGTTCGCGAGGTGCGAGAAGTACGTGAATGCACGCACGACGTCCAGAGTCTCTTCCACGCTCAAATCCGACAACATCGCGTCGAGCGAGCGATGCGACGCCCCCTCGCGATGAAAGCGCACGGACTCTTGTCGAATCGACTCAATCTTGTCGAACGTCGGCTCGCCACGCTGCGCGCGAATCACGTCGCCGAGCAAGCGCCCCAAGAGGCGCGTGTCGGCCTTGAGCGGCGCGTCTTTGTCTTCGAGGGGATGGGCGGCGGAGGGAGCGGATTGAGCGTTCATCGCTCCATTATGCTGCAATGCACAACTACTGAAAACTACCGTTTGCTAAAGCTATGACGGTGCGGGTTTCGCGTTGCAGCTTTTACAGCTAAGCGGCATCTGTTTGCGTGTTAAGCGATAAAAACCGCATAGGTCGACTTCGTGCAAATATTGCTTGCATAGGCCGCGTACCAGTCATTTCAACGCAAAAGCCATTGCTCATGTGGCGCTAGTAATTCATACATTGCGTCTGTTAACGTTGAACGCTGAATCCCGTTCAGCCGGAGAACATCGAATGAAAACTGCTTCTTTTGCGGTCGCTGCGCTAGCTGCGGTTGCGGCGACCTCGTCGTTGGCGGTCAACGTCAACTACAACACTACGGGCAGCACTTTGAGCTGCAATGGCGTAGTGGGTTGCATACAAAACACCGCGACTAAGGTGACCATCGGTACGATGGTGTTCACGTACAACACGGGAT
>JAKPSO010000389.1 GCA_029571495.1 Pseudomonadota bacterium | reverse complement strand
ACCTACAAAGTGGCCGGTTGGGCGCCCGTGGGTGAAGCCGCGCGTGACGCGAAAACCGAACCGATTTGGGACGTGGTCGAGACCTGGCTCAAATCGAAGAAGCGCATCACGCCGAGAACACTCAATGTGCCGCGTATCTTGAACGCCGCGGGAAACAAGGGAATCGCATAACGTTACGTTGTCGTGATTACGGTACGGAAGGCGTAGGAGGCCACATGTCGAAGACGAATTCTGCGCGGAGATTGCTGCTCACGGCGCTAGCGGCGGGTCCGTTGCTGTTGAACGCCGTTCGGGCCGCGACCATCGGTGACACGATGTCGCTGCCGACCACAACACTTCTTGACGGGACAGTGCTCAAACCCGAACACTGGAAGGGCAAAGTGCTGATCGTCGAGCGCTTCGCGACGTGGTGCCCGTTCTGCAAGGTTCAAAACCCGAAGCTTGAAAAGCTCCTTCGCGCAAACAAAGCAAAGGGCCTCGAAGTGCTCGCGCTCTCCATCGACAAAAACGCCGCGGAAGTCCCGAAGTACATGCAGCAGCACGGTTACACATTCAACGCCGCCATGATGACGCCGGAGTGGCAAGCGGCGTTGGGCGATCGCAAGGGGTTGCCTGTGATCTGGGTAGTTGGACGCGACTGCAAGCTCAAACAGGTCGAATCGGGTGAATTGCTGGATGAAGATGTGGCCGAACTCGCGCGATGGTTATAATTTCGGGCTAGCAACGCTCCTCATAAGTTCACACGCCGGGGTGGCGGAATTGGTAGACGCAGCGGATTCAAAATCCGCCGCTGGTGACAGTGTGCGGGTTCGAGTCCCGCCCTCGGCACCAATCGCGCAGCGATTGGGTCAAATGTGAACTTCTCCGCGCGACTGAGCCGGGCCACGCAGCTAATCAAAAACAGGTTCCGACGAAATTTCGTCAGCGCGTGATCGCGACCGTGTGTCGTGCGATCTCTTGATTCTCTTCCGAGGGCAATACGTGAACCGTGCAGCGAGACGACGCTTCACTGATGGTGCGCGCATTTACTGCGTTGAGGCCGTCGTCAAGGTGAACGCCGATCCATCGCAGTTGTTCACAAATCGCGCGTCGCGTTTGCGCGTCGTTTTCACCGATGCCGCCAGCGAACACGAGCGCATCGACGCCATCAAGCGTGGCGATCATCGCGGCGATTTGTTTGGCCACGGAAACGCAGAACATCTCAATCGCGAGCTTCGCGTCGGCGTTGGATTCGGCAGCGGCGCGGAGCTGGCGCATGTCGTTGCTCACGCCTGATATTCCAAGCAGTCCCGATTCGCGTTGCAGCATCGCGTCCAACGCACGTCCGTCCCAATTTTTCTCGCGCAAAAAATACAGCAGCACGCCGGGATCGAGATCGCCACTTCGCGTGCCCATAATGACGCCGCCCGTGGGCGTGAGGCCCATGCTGGTGTCGACGGAGCGCCCAGCGCGAACGGCGGTGACGCTTGATCCGCTGCCAAGGTGCGCGATGATCATTCGTTCCGGAAGTGGCGTTGCGCATTGGCGCACGATGGACTCGCACGATAGACCGTGGAAACCGTAGCGCTGGATGCCGTCGAGCTTGTACGCACGCGGTATCGGCAAAGCGCGAGCCCGCTCCGGCATGTCGGCATGAAAGCTCGTATCAAAACAGGCCACGTGCGCAACGGTGGGGAAAGCTTCCATCGCTGCGGTGATCACCGAAAGCGCCACGTCCGTGTGCAAAGGGGCGAACACAGCGGCGGCTTTGATTTTGTCGAGCACACCCGCATCGATGCGACAGTCTCGTCGCAGTGCGGGTCCGCCGTGGACGATTCGATGGCCAACGGCGTCCGGCGCGGGCGTGCCAGCGCTAGTGAGGGCATGGACGAGCAATTTCATCGCTTCGCGCCGGT
>JAKPSO010000378.1 GCA_029571495.1 Pseudomonadota bacterium | reverse complement strand
TGTTCGACAACATGCCTTCGAGTTTGCAACTGGTACGCGAAGGCAAACTACGCGCACTCGGCGTCACCAGTAGCCAGCGCTCGGCGGCGGCTCCCGACATTCCGACGATTGCGGAGTCCGGTTTGCCGGGCTTTGAAGCAGTGTCATGGTTCGCGCTCTTCGCGCCCGCCAACACTCCGAAGCCCATCGTTGACAAACTGCAAGCCGAAGTGCGCAAGATTCTGAAAACGCCCGACGTCGCCAAGCGCCTCGCCGACGCGGGCCTAGAGCCCGTGGGCTCAACGCCAGAAGAATTAGCCGCGTATCAAAAGGCCGAAATCGCCAAGTGGGCGAAGGTTGTGAAAGAGTCTGGCGCGAAGGCGGATTAACGAAGTAGTTGTTACTTCGTCAAATACCAAGTCAAGAATTGTTTGGCGATGAACCCTGTCATGCCGAATCCGAGCGCGAGGAAGAGCACGAACGTGCCCACTTTTCCGGCTTTGCTTTCCCACGCCAGTTGCGCGATGATGAAAATCATGTAGAGCATGAACGCGCCGACGCCGAACGTCAGGCCGAACGCGGAAATTTGCGCCTCTGTGAATCCGAAAATCACGACGCCGCTCCCGTGTCCGCGATGAGCCCTGGGGCGATGCGCTCAGGTAGTGCCTGTGCGTCAATGAGGTCGCGGTACGCGTGCCAACTGGCGTGCCCCAGCAACGGGATGACAATCATCATTCCGAGAAAAGCCGTGACGAAGCCAAAAAGCGTCAAGCCCATCAGCAGCGCTGCCCACACCGCCATAGGTACGGGGTTGGCCATCACGACGCGCCAGCTCGCGAGCACTGCCTGCAATGCTGTGACGTGACGATCGAGCAATAGCGGCATCGAAATCACGCTCGACGCAAACACCGGCGCTGCGAGGACGCCGCCGAGCGCGAGCCAGCCTTCGAAGATAAAGTGGTTGGGTGCGAGCACGATGTGGCGCACGAAGTCGATCGGACTCGTGATCGGCACGGGTGCGAAGAGTGTGATGTAAGCGGCGGAGGTCATGACCCAACCCGTGCCCGCAAGTGCCAGCAAAAATCCAAAGCGGACTAGGCACCAGTAGCTCCCCGGATCACTGCGGCGATTGTTTCCCCAGTGAGTCCACGTTCGTATCAAGAGTTTTTCGTCGGCCGGTTCGCCGCGCTCGAGTGCGCGGCTCAGCGCGTAGAGGCCCGTCGCGACAACCGGAGCGACGACTAGAAAACCGGTCAGTGCTCCAGCGAGTAGCCAGAACCTGTCGTACGCGGCCAGAAACAGCGCAGCACCAAATGTTGAGACCGCCGCGCCGTGCGCGATGCTGATCCATCCGCAGCGCATTAAGTCGCGCCACCCGAGCGCGAGCCACTGAAGAGGGCGCATCGCGTCGACCGTCTTTACGGGGGCGGTGTCGGCGAGGGATTGCGGACGATTGACAGTGGTGGATGGTTTCACGCGGGCGATGCTATCTGTGAAAAAACGTTGCGACCCTGATGTGCATCAACATGCACCAGACAAACAGCGTCGCGAGAAGTCTGAAAACTAGGGCGTGTTAACGCTATTTTCACGAGATGCGTTGCAACGAGACGGCGATGGATGCAAGGAGCGCTGCGCAGGCCGTGGTGGATCCACGGCCAAGCAGGGCGACGCAGCAGACGCGCCGTCTCGTTGCAACCCTTCGGGGCGTGTCGTCTTTTCGCGCCCGGTGTTGTTGCGAAGTCCTTGTGGTGCCCGCACCACGGCGGCCTTCGCGCCTAACCGTGCATCGAAAATACGACCGCCGCACTCGCGAAAATAGTGTTAACACGCCCTATATCAGTGGTGCCTGCAGTCCCTCGCGTGCGATCACCCGTTGCACGGCCGGCCTCGCCAGCATGCGTTGCATGAAGGGGCCGAGGTGAGGCCAGCTTCGCGCGGGTTGTGTCGCAGGCGGCGCGCCTTCAAAGCCGCGCGTCCAACGGCCAAGCATGAACGCATAAATATCGAGCACGCTAAACGTGCTGCCCATCATCCACGGCCCGCCGCTGGCCGCCAGTTGGTCGTCAAGCTGCTGCAGCATCGGGCCGATTCGATCTTGCGTCTTGTTTTTGATGCGTGCGATTTCCGCTGCCTCGGTCGAGGTCGTGTATCGATCCGTGTAGTAGTACATCGTGACCGCCGGCTGAAACGTGTTCGTCATCCACATCAGCCACTTGTAGAACTGCGCGCGCTCGGGCGTGCCGACGGCGGGCGCTAAACCCTTCGTGGGATGCGAGTCGACCAGATGCAGACAGATCGCGGCGGTTTCGTAGAGCACCAAATCGCCATCAATCAACACCGGGATTAAGCCATTGGGGTTGAGCTTCAAGTACTCCGGCGACTTGTGTGCATCTTTCGTGCGATCAACAAGCTTCAACTCAAACGGCAATCCCATTTCTTCCAACAGTATGTGCGGCGTGATCGACGCGTTGGACGGGAAGTAATGGAGTTGCAACATGTTGCGCCTTAGAAACTACGAAACGACGGTGAGGCGGGCGTACGACGGCCCGCCATCATAGGACCGGCTAGAACGCGGCTTCGTCGAGCGCGAGGGTGCCTTCGTATCCATTCACGATAGTGTCCGCCGCTGCGATCGCTTCCGGAATCATGGTGTCAGCGAAGAAGCGAAGCGTTGCGATCTTTGCCTCGTAGAACGCCTTGTCTGCGTCGCCAGCAGTGATCCGCTTATCGGCCTCGACGGCGACGCGTGCGAGTTGCCAACCGCCGCAGACGATGCCGAACAATTTCACCATCGGAACGCTACCTGCGAAGCACGCGCGGATGTTGCCGTTGAAGTTGGCGAGATTGAATTCAATCGCGCGCTCTACCGCATCAATGCCCGCGGACAATTTGCCGTGTGTGGCTTTGAGATGCACGTTGTTCGACGTCGCGAGCGTCTTGCAGAACTCGCGCATCATCGCGACCACGGCCTTTGCCGTAACGCCACCTTCGCGCGCCATCTTGCGGCCGACGAGATCGTTCGCCTGAATCGCGGTAGTGCCTTCGTAAATGGTCGTGATGCGGGCGTCGCGGTAGTACTGCGCAGCGCCGGTCTCTTCGACGAAGCCCATACCGCCGTGCACTTGTACACCTTGGTAGGTCACTTCCTGCGCCATCTCGGTCGCCCAGCCCTTGTGGATCGGGATCATGAATTCGACGAAAGCTTGGTTAGCTTTTCTCACCTCGGCATCGGTGTGCGCTTCGGCGAGGTCGAACGCGTACGCTGTGGCAACGGCGAGCGCGCGCGCCGCTTCAGTCTGTGCGCGCATGCGAAGCAACATACGTCTAACGTCCGGGTGACGAATGATAGGCACCGAGGGATTTTTCGGGGCGCCAACGTCGCGCGATTGCACGCGCTCGCGAGCAAACGAAACGGCGCGCTGATATGAGCGCTCTGCGATGCCGATGCCTTGCAAGCCCACGCCAAAGCGCGCAAGGTTCATCATCACGAACATGTATTCGAGACCTCGATTGACTTCGCCAACGACGTAGCCCGTGGCACCACCGTTGTCGCCGAATTGCATCACGCACGTTGGCGAGCCGTGAATACCCAGTTTGTGTTCGATGGAGACGCAGTGCGCGTCGTTTCGCGCGCCGAGCGAGCCGTCTGCATTGACCAAAAATTTCGGCACTACGAACAGCGAAATTCCCTTCACGCCCTCGGGCGCATCGGGCAATCGCGCTAGCACCAAATGAACGATGTTGTTGGTGAAATCGTGTTCACCAAACGTAATGAAAATTTTGGTCCCGAAAATTTTGAATGTGCCGTCGGCTTGCTGCTCCGCGCGTGTCTTGACCAAAGCTAGGTCAGAGCCGGCTTGCGGCTCGGTGAGGTTCATCGTGCCCGTCCATTCACCGCTGACCATCTTCGGCAGGTAAGTTTGCTTCAGCGCTTCAGAGCCAGCGAGCAGGATCGCCTCAATCGCGCCCTGTGTGAGCATCGGCAGCAAGCCAAAGCTCATGTTCGACGAATGGACGATTTCGTCAGTCAACGTAATCAAGCTGCGTGGCATGCCAAGGCCGCCAAATTCTGCGGGCATCGGCAACGCCGCACCGCCCATGCCGCAATACCCATCGTACGCCGCTTTAAAGCCCTTCGGAGTGGTAACGGAGTTGTCGGCGCCGTGATGCTTCGCGCCCTCTTGGTCGCCAGACCAATTCAAGGGGTCGAGCACGTCGGTTGCGAATTTCGCAGACTCGTCAATGATCGCGTACACCGTGTCGGGCGTGGCTTCCTCAAAGTGTGGCAGCGCAGAAAGTTGATCCAGCGGCGCTACTGTTTCGAGCAGAAATTTGAATTCTTTGGTGGGGGCGTGATAGGTGCTCATGTTCGCGAACTTTGACGTGAATGACGAAAAAAAAGCGGGCAAAGGAGCCCGCTTCGCTGCTGTGTTTACAGACTTGCAGCGAGCTGCGGCACAACTTCAAACAAGTCGCCTACCAGCCCATAGTCGGCCACACTGAAAATCGGTGCGTCCGGGTCTTTGTTGATCGCGACGATGACTTTGCTGTCTTTCATGCCGGCGAGATGCTGAATAGCGCCGCTGATACCGACGGCGATGTACAGGTCCGGCGCGACGATCTTGCCAGTTTGTCCGACTTGATAATCATTTGGCACGAAGCCTGCATCCACGGCAGCGCGCGAAGCGCCCATCGCGGCGTTTAGCTTGTCTGCAAGTGGCGTGAGCACTTCGCGATACTTTTCGCCAGAGCCCAAACCACGACCGCCGGACACGATGATCTTGGCCGCGGTCAGTTCGGGCCGCTCGCTCTTCGTGATCTCGGCAGATACAAAAGTCGAAACGCCAGCGTCAGCAACGGCCGCGACGGATTCAACCGCGCCACTGCCGCCCGTGCTCGCCGCAGCGCTAAACGCCGTGCCGCGCACCGTGACAACCTTCACGCTGTCGCTGGATTTGACGGTCGCATAGGCGTTGCCAGCGTAAATTGGGCGCACGAAAGTGTCGGCGTCGACCACTTTAATGATGTCGCTGATTTGCGCTTTGTCGAGCAACGCCGCAACACGTGGTGCAACGCCTTTGCCGTACGCCGTCGCCGGGGCCAGAATGTGGCTGTACGGGCCAGCGACCGCCACTACTTGTGCAGCGGCGCTTTCTGGCAACAGGTTTGCGTGCGCCGCGCCGTC
>JAKPSO010000370.1 GCA_029571495.1 Pseudomonadota bacterium | reverse complement strand
CGCCTCACGGGCATTGGCAAGAGCTTTGAACACAGCGTCAAGGGGCGCGTCCACGCCGTGAAGGACGTGACGCTGGAAGTCGTGCCGGGCGAACTCTTGACGCTGCTTGGCCCGTCCGGATGCGGCAAGACGACGACGCTTCGGATGATCGCGGGCTTCGAACAACCGACCGTGGGCTCCGTGCACATTGGTGATCGCGACGTGACGGGGCTGCGCGCGAACGAACGAAACATCGGATTTGTATTTCAGAACTACGCGATCTTTCCGCATCTTTCGATCTTCGAAAACGTCGCGTACGGCCTTCGCGTCCAACAGAAACCGGACGACGAAATCAAGCGCGCGGTTGAAGAGGTGCTCGCGCTCGTCGGCCTCGCGGGCTATGGACAACAACAACCGCACCAGCTTTCGGGGGGCGAGCAGCAGCGCGTGGCGTTGGCCCGCGCGATTGTGTTTCGGCCACGGATTTTATTGTTCGATGAACCGCTCTCGAACCTCGACGCGAAGCTTCGCGTGCAAATGCGCAGCGAAATTCAGCAATTGCAAAAGCGCCTCGGCATCACGACGGTGTACGTCACGCACGACCAAGAAGAGGCGATGGCGATTTCGGATCGCATTGCTGTGATGAACAGTGGTTCCATCGCGCAGATCGCGAGCGCAGAAGATTTGTATGACCGCCCGAGCAATGAATTTGTGGCGCGCTTCATCGGTCGTACGAACCTGTTCGACGGTCGATTGCAGAGCGTTTCGACGACCGAAGCCGTTGTTGATGTCCTGGGGCAAACCATTCGAGCGAAGTCTGCGCCGCCGGGCGCGAACGTGGGAGACGCAGTGCGTGTGATGGTTCGGCCGGAGCGGATTTCACTGGCGCGTGACGCTGGCGGTGTGGGAGTTTCTGGCAAGGTGATCAGTCGAACATTCCTTGGTGAAAAGGCCGAGTATCACGTCACGGCGGGCGATCAAACCGTGCAGGCGACGTTATACGGACAAAGTCGTTCGTCGACGTTTGCGCCGGGTGAGTCCGTGCGTGTCGTGTTGCCGGCGGAGGATATTCATCTGATGGCGGTTGCACCATGAAGTGGCTTCGCATTTTATTGCCGCGGCAAGGCACGTGGATGCTGCTCGCGCTTTGCATGTTGCTTGCGATGGGGGTGCGTGCGCAGGACGCTGCAAAGTCTGTCCACGGCGCCGACGGTGTATTCGTCTCCCCGGAGGTCGCAATTGTGTGGGCGGTGCTTAAATCGCCGGCCGGTGACAAAGCGTCGGTATGGTTTCGCGTGGTGAACTCCGCACAGAAGTTTGCGTATGTCGCCGTAGATGGCGTAGACCCGTTCACAAAATCGCGCAAGCGCGTAGAGAAAGGCGTGCCGATCAGCGCCGATGCAAGGACGCAATCGGATCGTGACACGTTCAGCGACTTGCCGAGCCGCGAAATTCACCTCTACCGAACCGAGAGCGACTGGCGCGCCGACAAGCCCGCGTTGACGGTGTACTACCTAGGCGTTCCCGACACGACGCCAGAGTTTTCCAGCATTGACGCGATGGACAACTATTTCAAAACAGTCAAACTCGTCGCGCACGGCCCAGTCCTAAAACCGAACTGAACGCGTTAATGGCTTTTTGGTCGTAACGACTGTCTAGCGGTCGCTTTGGCGAGAAAATTGACCATGTCGACAAATGTAAGAAAAGCCTCTAAGCGCCGTGAGTAAGCCGTAGACGGTGAAAAGCTGTTGCGTGCCACACATGACTCGGAACCCGGACAGCGTTCGTCGTCCCATCGCAAACGCCCGCCACAAGTCACGAGCCGCGTCGTGCCGCATTCCGCAGCGCAACAATTTCGGCTATATTTACGGGTTCGGACACCGTGGCGCTTTGATTTGTTCATTTTGAGCGAGTCGAGGGCACACGGGCTGCCAACCGGCCACAAGCATGTGTTGAGCTGCCCGTGCAGAGCGTGCGCGAGGCCGTGAATACCCCGTTTTAAGTTGCCCTCAGGGGCCAAGCGTCAACACCCACCGACGCGCGGCTTATGCAAATTTGCAAACTCTTGAGGATGAAAATGCCACAGACCATTACTGGCGCGGAAATCGTCGTTCGCTGCCTCGCGGAAGAAAAAGTCGACTTTGTGTTCGGCTATCCCGGCGGCGCCGTGCTCAATATCTACGACGAGATATTCAAACAAGACAAATTCAAGCACGTGCTGGTTCGGCACGAGCAGGCGGCCGTACACGCGGCGGATGCGTATTCGCGTTCTAGCCAACGAATTGGCGTCTGCCTAGTCACTTCTGGCCCCGGCGTGACCAACGCCGTGACCGGCATCGCCACGGCGTACATGGATTCGATCCCGATGGTGATCATTTCCGGTCAAGTGCCTACAGCGGCCATCGGCCAAGACGCGTTCCAAGAATGCGACACCGTCGGCATTACGCGTCCGTGCGTGAAGCACAACTTCCTCGTCAAAGACGTAAAGGAATTGGCGGCCACGATCAAGAAGGCGTTCTACATCGCTTCCACGGGCCGACCTGGTCCTGTGCTCGTTGATATTCCGAAGGACGTTACGGCGAACACCTGCAAATTCGAGTATCCGAAAGAAATCTCGATGCGCAGCTACAACCCCGCAGGCAAAGGCCACAGCGGCCAGATCAAAAAGGCTGTGCAACTCCTGCTCGACGCCAAACGTCCGATGATCTACGCAGGCGGCGGTGTCGTGCTCAACGACGCGAGCGAACAACTCGCCTCGGTAGTTCGCCACATCGGCTGCCCCGTAACGACGACGCTCATGGGCCTCGGCGGCTATCCGGCGTTGGACTCGCTGTATCTCGGTATGCCCGGCATGCACGGCACCTACGAAGCGAATCAAGCCATGCAAGACTGCGACGTCTTGCTCGCGGTAGGCGCGCGCTTCGACGACCGCGTCATCGGCAACCCCGGCCACTTCTTCCGCGATGGTCGCAAGATCATTCACATCGACATCGACCCGTCGTCGATTTCGAAGCGTGTGAAAGTGGACGTGCCGATCGTGGGCTACGTCAAGGACGTGCTGACCGAAATGCTCGCGCAATTGCAAGCGCACGAGAAGAAGCCGGATGCCGCCGCGCTCAAAGCGTGGTGGGCGAAGGTGAAGGTCTGGCAAGACAAGAAGTGCATGGTCTACAAGCCGGCGGCTCCCGGCGGCAAGATCAAACCGCAGGCCGTCGTGCAAGAACTTTGGAAAGCCACAGGCGGTGAAGCGATTGTCACTAGCGACGTCGGCCAGCATCAAATGTGGGCCGCGCAGTATTACCCGTTCACGAAGCCACGCCGTTGGTTGAACTCCGGTGGCTTGGGGACGATGGGCGTGGGCATTCCGTACGCGATGGGTGCGCAACTCGCGAACCCCGATGCTACGGTAGCGTGCATCACAGGCGAGGGCAGCGTGCAGATGTGCATTCAGGAGCTCTCGACCTGTAAGCAGTATCACATCCCGATGAAGATTTTGAACTTGAACAACCGCTCGCTCGGTATGGTGCGCCAGTGGCAAGAGTTCTTCTACGGCAATCGCTACGCCGAGAGTTACATGCACTCGCTGCCAGACTTCGTGAAGCTCGCCGAGGCCTACGGCCACGTTGGCATGAAAATCGAAAAGGCCGGCGACGTTGAAGGCGCGATCCGTGAAGCCATCGCCCTAAAGGATCGCTTGGTGTTCATGGACTTCATCACCGACGAAACCGAAAACGTATTCCCGATGGTGCCCGGCGGTAAGGGCTTGACCGAAATGATTTTGGCGGAGGATCTCTAACCATGCGTCACATCCTCTCTGTTCTGATCGAAAACGAAGCCGGCGCCCTGTCGCGTGTAGTGGGCCTGTTCTCAGCGCGCGGTTACAACATCGACTCGCTGTCAGTGTCCACCACCGAAGATGTCACCATGAGCCGCATGACCATCGTCACGCATGGCTCGGACGACGTGATCGAACAAATCACCAAGCAACTCAATAAGCTCATCGAAGTGATCAAGGTCGTCGACCTCACGGACGGCAACCACATCGAACGCGAGCTCATGCTCGTGAAGGTGCGCGCTGCGGGCAAAGACCGTGACGAAATGAAACGCCTCGCGGACATATTCCGCGGCCGTATTCTGGACGTCACCGACAAGAGCTACACCGTAGAGCTGACAGGCAACAGCGATAAGCTAGACGCCTTTATCAACGCCATCGAGCCCGGCGTCATTCTCGAAACAGTGCGCACCGGCGCATCGGGCATCGGGCGTGGCGAGCGGATTTTGAAGGTCTAACGACGGTGAATGGTGGCGGCGAGCAGTCACAGCGCCGCAGCGCCACTCACCACTGCTGACTCACTGTTTATCTCTCACAAATCACTATTCACTATCAAGGAAAATCATGAAGGTTTATTACGACAAAGACGCCGACCTGAGCCTGATCAAAGGCAAAAAAGTCACCATCGTCGGCTACGGTTCACAAGGCCATGCCCACGCGCAAAATTTGAACGACAGCGGCGTCAAGGTTACCGTCGGTGCGCGTAAGGGCGGCCCGAGCTGGGACAAAGCCAAGAAGGCGGGTCTCAAGGTTGCCGAAGTCGCTGAAGCCGTCAAAACGGCCGACGTTGTCATGATGCTGTTGCCCGATGAGCAAATCGGTGCGGTCTACACCAACGACATTGAACCGAACATCAAGAAGGGCGCATCGCTCGCCTTCGCGCACGGCTTTAACGTGCATTACGGCTGCGTGATCCCGCGCGCTGACTTGGATGTGTGGATGGTTGCCCCGAAGGCTCCGGGCCACACCGTGCGCTCGACCTACACGCAGGGCGGCGGCGTGCCGCACCTCGTCGCTGTGCATCAAGATTCATCGAAGAAGGCGCGCGCGCTTGCATTGTCATACGCATCGGCCAACGGTGGCGGCAAAGCCGGCATCATCGAAACCAACTTCCGCGAAGAAACCGAGACCGATCTCTTCGGCGAACAAGCGGTTCTGTGCGGCGGTACGGTTGAGTTGATCAAAGCGGGCTACGAGACGTTGGTTGAAGCTGGCTACGCGCCTGAAATGGCCTACTTCGAGTGCTTGCATGAGCTCAAACTCATCGTCGACTTGATCTACGAAGGCGGCATCGCCAACATGAACTACTCGATCTCGAACAACGCGGAATACGGCGAGTACGTCACCGGCCCGCGCATCGTGACCGAAGCGACGAAGAACGCAATGCGTCAATGCCTGAAAGACATTCAGACCGGCGAATACGCGAAGAGCTTCATCCTCGAAAACAAAGCAGGCGCTCCAACACTCCTGTCACGTCGTCGCTTGACCAGCGAGCATTCCATTGAGCAAGTGGGCGAAAAGCTCCGTTCGATGATGCCTTGGATCAAGAAGAACAAA
>JAKPSO010000366.1 GCA_029571495.1 Pseudomonadota bacterium | reverse complement strand
CGCCTCACTGGCGGCGCTGATGCTCGTTTTGATGGCTTGCAACCGACTGAAATCGACGTGGGGCCAGTCCGGCTCATGCTGCGGGCGTGACTCGAAGTCGCGGAGGAACCTCCAGAAGGGCAACAGTATCTCGGCTTTACTGCCAGTCACCGACTCGATGAGCGATACCTCGCGTCGGTCGCTGCGCCTTGCGAACTCCAAATTAAAACGAACCTCAGACCCAACCGGCTCGAAGTTCGTAAAGTATCCGTCCGGCTCGAGGTGCCACCAGACCGACGACTCTGAACCTCCAGCCGCTGCTTCGAGGGCCACAACCAACTCCTGCACCGGATTATTGGGTACGTCCGAAGCGTCGATCTCTACTGTCCTACTTCCCACGGTCAACCGAAGCGTCAGCCAGCCGTGCGACGGCGGATCGTATCGAATTTGCAAGAGCGGCATTTGGGTGAGTCGCGAGGCCTACGAGACTTGAATATAACGAGTCGCCGGCACACGCGGTTTGGTTCCACAAGCTCACCGCGAACGGAGTGCGTCAAGGCAAAAATCGCCGCGCCAACGTGGCATAGTGTCGTCGAAATCCCGGACGCGCTTCGCTTCTCCGGGCTACCGCGTGTTGGTCGCTTCGAGGGCCTGCCCAACCAACCCAAGCACCGCCTCCGTCGTCGGTCTTTGCCCACGCCCACCGACGCTGGCGACGAAACCGTCGCCCGTGATGCCCACCAAACCTGGTTCATGGTCGCAATAGATGCCTACTGTAGGCACGCCGAACGCGGCAGCGATGTGTGAGAAGCCGGTGTCTAGGCCGACGCAGACGCTTGCGCGTGCGAGCACGGCGGCTGCATCCTTGACAGAGAGAAATGGCGGCACTTCGCCGCCGGCGGCTGCGGCCAAGCGCGTCGAGCGTTCGCCTTCTTCGGCGCTGCCCCAGAGCCACACGAGCGTTAGGCCCCGCGCTTGCAGCGCCTGCGCGACGGCCTGCCACGAGGCTTCGGGCCAGAGCTTTTCTGGGCGACTCGCGCCGGTGATGAGGACGGCGTAGCGTGGGCTTTGCGGCGTCCACGCGGCGTCCGGCGCCTTGAGCGAAAACTTCGCTTTGCCTGCGACTTCGTAGCCCAAATGCGCTGCAGCGAGGCGTCGTGAACGCTCGACGGCGTGCAGCGTTTTGTCGACGGCGGCGCGTTTTTTGTAGAAGAGGGACGCAAGCGGTTCTCGTGCGCTCGCCCAGTCGTAACCTGCGCGCGCGCCGTTGGCTTGCGTCGCCCACAGTGCGCTCTTGACGAGGCCTTGTAGGTCGAACACGAGGTCGTAGTTTTCTTTGGCGATTGCAGCGCGCGCGGCCTTAAGCGCGGCGCGTGTTTCCGGTTTGCCGAGGCTCTTTCTCCACTTGCGCCACGCGATCGGGATGACGTTGCGGACCGCAGGATGCAGCGCGGGTAACCCCGCGAACGGCGCTTCAACAATCCAATCGATCACGACGCCCGGAATGTTCGCCGCGATGTCCGAAATCGCAGGCATTGCGTGGACAACGTCGCCCATGGAGGACGTTTTGACGATGAGGATTTTCACGGTTCGGAGAGCGCCTCGTAGGGCGAGCGCAACGCCGCCGCAACTTGGCAGCCATTGAAACGGCAGTCGCGTCGGGGTTTTTGTGGGAGCGGGCTTGCCCGCGATTGACGCTTGAACACGAAGAGATAGCCGGAATCCACGGGCTCATCGCGGGCAAGCCCGCTCCCACAGGTCGTTGGTGGTTTGAGTTGTGTCAATGGGCGCGTGTGGTGCCCGCCCACGAGATGGGGCTCCACGCGCTACTGCTGCGCCGACTGCGCTTGGCGCGCACCTGTTGCTGCGCGCTCGGCTGCGGCTT
>JAKPSO010000365.1 GCA_029571495.1 Pseudomonadota bacterium | reverse complement strand
CTCGGTGCGATGGTCACGACATGGAAATCGTGGCAACACAATACGCTCGCACAAACACCGCTGTTGATCACGCCAACGCGGTTGCCGATGACGCCCACGCAACTCGAGGCGGCCGGGCGATTGCGTACGGCAGACGACGCGCTGGATCGCGCCGCGCTTGAGGCGCTGACGCAGGCGATGCGGGACGTCGCCGCCGTGTACGACGGCAGCGCGGTAATCTCGATCAACGCCGTACGCGCCGCCCTCACCAACGCCGCCGCTGCAGCCAAGCCGCTCGCGATCACGACGCCTTCGGTGTATGGCGCGGTGAACAATTTGGATCACACCACATACCTCGCTACGCGCGCTTTGCCGCAGAGTCTTTCCCTGCTGATGCGCGAAGTTTCGCGCACGCTCGCAGCGTTGCCGAGCAGCGCGGCGCCTGCCAATGCAGATCACACCAAAGCCTTTTCTGGCAGTCTCGCGGAGCTGAGCGCCACCACTTCGATCCACATGGATTTGATCAAGGACTACTACGGACCGATTATTTGGAAAGTGGTTGCGTCCGGCGCGGCCCTTGCTGGGCAAGACTTGTTGCGCGACGCGGGACTGACCGGCGAAACGGCGCTCTCGGGCATGGTCACCGGCGCGTCGCAATCGTTCCACATCTTTGAAGCACCGGGCACCTTCATTGAGCAAGTGGGTGCGTCCGATTTGCCGGAAGAAACGCAAGTGTGGATCTTGGGTCCCAGCGCCATTGCGGCAGGAATCGAACAGATTCGCGGCTTGATCAAAGGCTTCTCGGCGTTCAAAGATTTGAGCGGCTTGAACTCGCGCCTCGCCGCATCCAGCGCGGCCGAAGCGCAGGCGTTATTGAGTGACGACTTCACCAAGATCACCAGCGGTTTCAAAGATTTCTCGGAGCAGATTTACGCCGCGACGAATGTCGTCGCAGAGTGGCCGGGCATCGCCGCGAAAGGTCAGGGCTTTTTCCTCGCCGGCAATCAAGTCGAGCGCGGCTGCATCTTTGACGGCAACCCGTACTGCAAACAAGTGTTCTTCGGCGGCGGCTTCCCGGCCGCAGAGAAGTGCGATCCGCGCAGCTTCTGTGTACCGTTAGCGCTCTTGGTCATCACCTGGACGCCTTCGACAATGGCCTTCGGCGCTGATGCCTTCCCGTTCATTCCGAAATACGAAATCGCTTGTGCGAAAGATCCGGTGTTCGGTATTTCGCTGCCGGGCGTGCCGCCGGGGTGCGTCTCGGATTGATGATGCAGGCCTGCGTTTGATTCGGTGATCCCGTCAACTACAACTTTTGCGCGTTAGCGACCGGCCGGTGGTCGTTAACGCAAGAATTTGCCCATTGTCGAGTTGTCGATAATTCGGCTGATTGTGGCCGGAGACGACCACGGGGCGGTCGTTGTGCAGTTTTTGTATCAAAAAGTTGTTGCCTAAAGTTCGGTTGCAGCCATTGCAAATGGCGTGGCGCGCACGCATCAACACCCGTGGCACTGCCCGTTTGTAGAAAATGGGATGATGCTTGCTACTGCTTCACCCGAATCTACGCCGCGCCGTCCTTGGTGGCGCTGGCCGTTGCGCGTTGTGCTTGCCCTCGCGGCGATCAAGTTTGTGCTGTTTTGCTCGCTTGCATGGCTCATCCCGCACGTACTCACCAAGACGGCACCGGGCTGGTTGAAAGAAAAATCGGGGCGC
>JAKPSO010000352.1 GCA_029571495.1 Pseudomonadota bacterium | reverse complement strand
GAGGGCCGACAGGTGGCAGCGCTTCTCCTCATTGAAAGCAAAGGCTGACCCGCATGCGCTTCGTGTCGGAGTGGCACACGAACCACTCGCCGCGTCTAGGCTGTAGGCGACGACTAGGCGTCGCTTCGTCGCATGAAGATAAACCGGGCACAAGCGCGGCCAAGTCCGCGCCTACATTGCGAACGCTTGTCGGGCGGCGCTACCGTATTGCTCGCCGCATTAGCGCTTGTGTCGACCCATCGTGCGTGCTGCTGATGTTGCCAGATTGCAGCTCGCCGTCGATTTTTTTCGCGAGCTGCTTGCCGAGTTCGACGCCCCACTGATCGAACGAATTCACGTTCCAAATCACGCCTTGCGTGAACACTTTGTGCTCGTAGAGCGCGATCAACGCGCCAAGTGCGCGTGGCGAAACTTCCGGCAGCAAAATCGTGCTGCTTGGGCGATTGCCATGGAACACCTTGTGTGGCGTCAGCGCGTCAATCGCTTCAGGCGACATGCCGGAAGCGGCAAGCTCCGCGCGCACCACCGCCGCTGATTTTCCGACCATCAACGCTTCCGATTGCGCGAAGCAGTTGGCAAGCAACACGCGATGATGATCTTGCATGGTCGGGCCGCCGTCGAGCGCCGCGATGAAATCGACCGGGATCATGCTCGTGCCTTGGTGCAGCAACTGAAAAAACGCATGCTGTCCGTTGGTGCCAGGCTCACCCCAAATGACTGGACAACTCGGCACAGTCAGCGCGTTGCCCTGCAGGTCCACCGACTTGCCATTGCTCTCCATTTCGAGCTGCTGCAAATACGCAGGCAATCGATGCAAGTCTTGCGCGTAGGGCTTGATGCAGTGGCTCGTCGTGCCCCAAAAATTGTTGTACCAAACTCCGAGCATGCCGAGCACGACGGGCATGTTGAATTCAAGCGGCGCTGTCGCGAAATGTTCGTCCATCGCATGCGCACCCGCGAGGAGTTCGTCGAAGCCATCCATGCCAATCGCGAGCGCAATCGTGAGCCCCACCGCCGACCACAACGAATAGCGACCACCGACCCAATCCCAAAAGCCAAAAACGTTGTCGGCTGCGATGCCGAATTCACGCACGGCTTTCGTGTTGGTCGACACCGCCACGAAGTGCTTCGCGACGTCCGCCTCGGTGCCGCCACGCGCGAGAAACCAAGCGCGTGCGCTCTTGGCGTTCATGATCGTTTCCTGCGTGGTAAACGTCTTCGACGAGATTGTGAACAGCGTCGTTTCGGGGTTCACCCGCGCGAGCACACTCTCCAAATGCGCGCCATCAACGTTCGACACAAAGTGCGCCGTCATGCGCGGCAGTACCAAGCGCCGCATCGCTTCACACACCATCTGCGGGCCGAGGTCGGAGCCGCCGATGCCGATGTTCACGACGTCGGTAATTTCGCGTCCGGTGTAACCGCGCCATTCGCCGTTGCGCACGCGTTCGGTGAACTCGCGCATGTGCGCCAGTTCATGCTGCACGAGCGGCGCGACGTTCACGCCGTCGACCGCGTATGTACGCGCAGCGCCGATGGGATTGCGCAGGGCCATGTGCAGCACGGCGCGATTTTCTGTGGTGTTAATACGCTCGCCCGCCATCATCGCGTCGCGCTTCGTGGTGACACCGCGCTCGGCTGCAAGCGTAGTCAACAGCGACATCGTCTGCGGTCGAATCAAGTGCTTCGAGTAATCGAGCACGAGCCCTGCTGCATCAAGCGTGAAACGCGAGGCACGTTCGGCGTCCTCGACGAACGCATCCGACATGCGAAACGTGGCGAGTTGCTTTTGGTGCTCTGCGAGCGCGACCCAAGCGGGCGACAAAGGCGAATTCATTGGGCTTGGCCGGTAACAAGAGACATGGACATCACTTCGCCTCAGCCCGCACCGAGCGCGATGCCAGCGCAGCGAAGGCCTCACGTGGCGTCATGCGGCCGTCGATCACGGCGCAGGCGACTTCTGTGATCGGCATCGCCACCTCGAAGCGCTGCGCTAAGCGATGCACCTCTGGCGCTGCCTTGATGCCCTCAACGACCTGTTGAATTTCTTCGGTGGCTTCGGCGACCGACTTGCCGCTCGCGAGGAGCAACCCCATACGACGATTCCGCGACTGATTGTCGGTGCAAGTCAGCACCAAATCACCCAAGCCCGATAGCCCCATGAGTGTTTCGCTGCGCGCGCCCATCTTTTCGCCAAGGCGACGAATTTCCGCAAGGCCACGGGTGATCAGCAGGCTGCGCGCGTTCGCGCCAAACCCTAAGCCGTCGGATGCGCCAGCCGCAATCGCGATGACGTTTTTCGCTGCGCCGCCGATTTCGACACCGATCACATCATTGCCCGTGTAAGCGCGGAAGCCGCCGCCGTTGAGGCGGTGCGCGATGCGCTCGGCGAACGCCGAATCGGTCGACGCGATGATGACCGCAGTGGGCAAGCCGCGACCAAGTTCATTGGCAAACGTGGGGCCAGAAAGCACCGCGTACGGATGCGCGCCGCCGAGCACGTCGGAAACGACTTCATGCGAAAGTTTGCCGCTACCGGGCTCGAAGCCTTTGCACGCGATGACGAGACCCTGCCGACCGTTGGCGATCAAGGGTTTGAGCATCTCGACCGTTGCGCGCAGCGCGTGGCTCGGCGTCGCGACCACGATGTCTTCGGCGTCGTGTAGCGCGGCATCGAGGTCCGCCGTAGCAGTCAGCGACGGCGGAAATTCGCAATCGCTTAGGTAGCGCGGGTTATGGCGCGTACGCTCGGCCGCGTGCATCTCCGCACCGTTGCGTCCCCAAAGGCGCGTCAGCGAACCACGCCGCGCCAGCGCGATGGCGAGTGCCGTGCCAAACGAACCCGCGCCGATAACAGCAACAGGGCGAGAGGCAGCGGAAGAGTGAGAAGTATTCACAGAGTCTTTAGAGGGGCGATGTGTCCTGTGGGCCGGGTTGCCTACGAATCCGAAGTGTAGCGGTCGTATCTTTCTGTAGTCGATGAACGCTATGGCAGCAATGGCGGCGAGCCTCGCGATTCGGGCATTTAGCCCCGCCGTGCACATTCAATGGCCGTGATGGCGTTTACGAACAGGCTGAACGCAACACCTAGGCAGTTTGGATGGAAGTGGACAATAGCGCTCTACTTTGCTCTGCGCCCATCTGAAAGTTCGCTACCCAGCCCATGCCAACCGCGCCCACCACGTTACGCGTCGGCGTACGCGACCTCTGTGAATTCACCGCCCGTGTGGGTGATCTCGATGTCCGGTTCGGCATGTCACCGAATGCACGGGAAGGCGTGGCCGGACACGAAACGGTTGCGGCACGACGAAACGACAGCTATCAACGGGAAGTCGCACTCAAAGGTGCGTACAACGAGCTACTCGTTTCAGGTCGCGCCGACGGCTACGACCCAGAACGCCACAGACTCGAAGAAATCAAGACCTTTCGCGGCGATCTTTCGCGCCAACCGGATAGTCAGCGTCAACTGCACTGGGCGCAACTCAAAGTCTATGGTTGGCTCCTATGTGAGCGCGACACGCTTGCGTCGATCACACTTGCACTTGTCTACTTCAACATCGATTCGCAACAGGAATATTCGTTCGCCATTACGGCCAGTGCAGCTGAATTGCAAGCCCGTTTCGTTGCACTGTGTTCGCGTTACGCCGAATGGGCAACGCAAGAACACACCCATCGACAGCGACGCGACGCCTATCTCGCGCAACTGACGTTTCCGCATCCAGCCTTTCGACCGGGTCAACGTGAACTTGCAGAAGCAGTCTTTCGCACTGCGCGGGCGGGCGGGTGTCTATTGGCGGAAGCCCCCACCGGAATCGGCAAGTCGATTGCAACCCTATTCCCGATGCTCAAAGCCATGCCGGTACGAGCGCTCGATAAGATCTACTTTCTATCCGCCAAGACTTCCGGCCGACAACTAGCGCTCGATGCATTGGCTCGGTGTCAGGCCCCGCCGTCACATGGCGCGATGACGCCGAGCGCGCCAGAAGAAATCGAGGACAACGAGCCCCGTGCACGGCGCG
Source organism: Pseudomonadota bacterium (assembly GCA_029571495.1). Classification (GTDB taxonomy): domain Bacteria; phylum Pseudomonadota; class Gammaproteobacteria; order Burkholderiales; family Casimicrobiaceae; genus Casimicrobium. Next base: position 537 of record JAKPSO010000352.1, on the reverse strand, counting down.
AACCACCGCTTCGCGTGGTGCAACTCATCGCAAAAGCCAAAGCCTGCCTCCATCCCGGTCAGGCCTGCACCGGCGAGACCTGCCCTTTGGCGCATGGATTCTTTGATCGCTTACCCGCAGCACGCGCAGAGTGGGCCGTCTCGGGTGCTAGCGACGCCATTGCTGTTTCAGTCGCCGCAGAACGACATCAGATTTGTCCATACTACTTGGCACAAGATCTCGTGCGATGGGCAGACGTCGTCGTCGCGGACTACAGCTACTACTTCGACACCAGCGCCTCGCTGCATAGCACCATGGTGGATAGCGAGTGGCGCGTCGGCGTGCTTGTCGATGAAGCGCACAACCTCATCGACCGCGCCCGAAGCATGTACTCAGCATCGTTGCAACTTGCGCAGGTCAAAGCCCTGCGCCGCGAAGTACCCGCACTGGCGCGCACTTGGAATCGATTGATTCGACACTGGCGTGAATTGAAACTTCCGGAAGCCAGCACCTACGAAGTACTGGAACAACCGCCGACGAATTTCGTGAAGGCGCTCT
>JAKPSO010000318.1 GCA_029571495.1 Pseudomonadota bacterium | reverse complement strand
ATGGGCGATTCGTTGCGCGCTTTCGAAGATTCGGCGTCGGCCTTGTACTCGCCAACGTTCATCGATGCTGTGAAGCGTGCGTTGGCGGTGCGGCCCGAGACGCGTTTGCAATCGGTCGACGCGCTTCGCGAAACGCTCGGTTGGAGTTGGGCGCGCGCGTCGGACGCGTTGCAGACGCATATCGTGGCGACGACGACGATTTCCACGCCGACTGAGGTTGAGAAACCCGCGACGATTGTTGCTGCGGCCACCACGCCGGCACCGCGCACCAAGCCGGCGACCGCGCAGCCACCGAAAACTCAGCCCGCTGTGCCCGCGGTAGCGACGGAAGCCACTCGTGACGAGGTGTCTGCTCCATCATCGAAGTCGCGCATGGGAGTGTTTATTGGCGCTGCTGTAGCGCTGCTGGCACTAGCCGGCGCGTTTTTCATTTTCAAGCCTTCGACCCCGCCGGTTGTTTCAACGCCAGCGGAACCCAAGAGCGCATCGCAACCTGTTTCAACCACTGCGCCGGTTGTTGCCGATCCGAAGTCGGAACCCGTAGTACCGAAGGCAGAGCCCAGCGAGCAACCCGTCGTCAACACCCCAACAACCTCGCCCGCAAAGGCGCAGACGCCACCCGCTGCCAAGCCCGCCGCGAAGGCCTCGGCCGCGCCCGAGAAGACCGTTCCTGCGGCGCCCGCTGCTGCCGAAGAGGAAAAACCGGCTCCCGCAGCCGTCAAGCCGACGCGGCCTGCGCGCTCGCCCATTGACCCCGTTGAGCTGCGTGATTCTGGGTTTAATGGTGAGGTAGCATCAAAGCCTCGTGAAGCGGTCAGGACAGCGCCAGAAGTATGTGAGCGTCTGCTGGCCAAACTTTCGCTGGGAACGGATGAACTGACGGCTACGGAGCGCACGCAACTACGCACCTGCCGCTAGCGCGCCGCCCCGCATCTAAAAGGGGAGTCATCATGCTGCGTTGGTCGAACACACTCTTTCGCATTGCACCTATCCTCTGCGTCGCGCTCTTAGCTGGCTGCGAGAAAGAAGCCGTGCGGCCACCACCGCCGCCACCGATTCCGCCGATTGAAGTGACCTTCCACCGTGATATGCCGTCTGCGGTTGCGTTCCTTACGAAGTCACTCGGGCAGCAGCTCATGAACACGGCCAGGCCCGCACAAACCGTCGTGCCAGTTGAAGAGTTTTTCAGCGCGCAGTCGGCCGAGGTCACTTCGTCGGGGCGCGAGTTGCAGCGCTTGCTCGCCGCGTCACTTTCACAGAGCTTGGCGCCGCTAAATTTCGTACCGCTCGACATCAACAGCGCTAACAACGCGCAGTGGGCGTTGCTCGCGAACTACGCGATGCCCACACCCACTGAGCGTCTGCAACCGGGCAATTGGATTCGCCTGCAAGTCGCGATGGTGGAGTCTTCAACCGGCAAGGTGCTCACGCGCATCAACACCTATCTCGATTCAGCGGCGTTCAACTCTGAGCCGACGCAGTTCTTCAAAGACGCGCCGATGTACTTCACAGACAGTCGACACCGCGACCGCGTGGGCGCGATGGATGGACAGAGCCGCACATTGAACGAGGTGCTCGCGCTGCAATCGGAATTGGCGACTGCGGTGAATGCGTACGAGAGCAATCGCTACGCCGAAGCAGAGCAGGGCTTCACGAACATCCGAAAGGTCGCGTCGAATCACCCCACGGCGCTGACCGGCCTCTACCAAACTTACTGGCGGACGGGCCGCAAGGCGGAAGCTGAGCAAGCGTTTAATGAACTGGTCGCGGCGGGCATTGACGCCGGTACGCTCTCCGTGAAGCTTCTGTTCAAAGTGGGTGGCACGGCGTTCGTCGACAGCGCGGATTTGCCGATTCAGTACCGGCTGTGGATGAAGTCGGTGGGGCAGGTGGTGAGCACGAAGAACAAGTGCGTCGACGTTACGGGTCACGCCAGCAAATCCGGCTCGCCGGAGTACAACGAACGCCTCTCGTTGCAACGTGCGGAGAGCATCGTTGCGTTGATCGCGCAGACGAGCCGCGACGCGCGGCAACGCTTCAAATCCGCCGGGCGCGGCTATCAAGAAACCATCGTCGGCACCGGCGCGAACGACGCCACGGACGCGATTGATCGCCGTGTGGAATTTAAAGTGCGTGACTGCGCCGGGAACTAGGCATCTGCGTTAAAGCTTTTCGCAGGTAGCGGCCGTCCGACGGTCGATGCGGCTCGTTTTATTGGTAAGTCGATATGTAGATTATTTTCGCTGCAACGGCCGCCTGACGGTCGTTAGGGCGAAAAAGCTGTATCGTTAACGCCCCGCAAGCATGCGCTCATCGCCGAGGCGGCGGGCGAAGACGACGAGCGCGATCGCGCAAATTAGCGCGGGCACGCCCCACATCGCCACCCATTCCTGCGCCGGAATCGTCTCGTCGCGCAGGACTTTCGCGAGCACGGCGAATTGGCCGTTCACGGGAACCCAGGCGTCCCACCACGGCGCTTTGGTTTGCCGCAACCAGCTAATGAGCGGCAGCAACCCTACGAGTGACACGCCAATCGAGAGCGAGCTTTGTGCTTCTTTTGCGGTCTTGCCCGCCGCGCCGAACGCGAGCAATACAGCGGGCACCATCAGCGCAAACGGAACGAGCACCGCCATGAAGCCGCCAAATTCGCGTGCGCCGAAATTAAACGGTAGGCCTAACTTTCCGAGGGGCACGAGCTGCAACGAAATCAAGAAGCCAAGCATCGAGGCCGTCACCGCCAACAAGTTCACGACGCTCACCGCAAGCCACTTGCCAATCGCCAATTCGCCAATGGTCACCGGCGTCGTCAGCAGTGGCTCCAATGTTTGTCGTTCGCGTTCGCCTGCGGTCACATCCAACGCCGCCGCGATCGCACCCATGAGCCCTGCAAAGAGCGCGTAAAAGCTCATCGTCTGCATGAACCGCGCGCTGCGTTGCTCCGGTGTCGACAAATCCAATTCTTCGCTCTGAATCGGCCGTGCGACGGCGGGCGCGATGCCGCGCAGGATCAAGCGCTCGTTGCCAACCATCGCCGCGTACTCGCGCACCTCGCTCGCCAGCCGTCCGGCAATCGGCGCGGAGCGCTCGCGGCTCGACAGCGTGACGAGTGTGATCTTCGCAGGGCGTCCGTTGGCCAGCGCTTCGTCGTAGCTAGGGTCGACGACGAGCACCGCGTCGAGCTCCCCGTTGCGAACTCGCGCCTCGTAGTCCGCTGGATCAGCGTCAATCTTTAGTCCACGCCGCTCCATGAAGCGAACGAGATCCGGCGCGAACTGCGCATTCACAATCGGCGCGGTGGTCTTCTCAAGACGCCCTTGAATCGATTGCCCCACAAAGTAAAGCAAGCACACCACGAGTGGCCCTGAAATCGCCACGCCGAAAAGCGCCATGAAAATGCTCTTTCGGTCGCGAAGCAGATCGAGCATTTCTTTGCGTGCAACGAGCGTCAGACGCGAGAAGGTAAGCGCGCTCATGCGAATAGTCCTTCTTCGCTACCGATGAGCTTCACGAACGCGTCTTCCAAGCTCGCGAGTCCCGTCTCGTTCAGCACTTCCTGCGGCGTTCCAGAAAAGATCACGCGACCCTTGTT
>JAKPSO010000296.1 GCA_029571495.1 Pseudomonadota bacterium | reverse complement strand
GACCGTTTCCGTCGTGACTTTCACGCCGGGGCGCGCGATCACGCACATCGCGTTGCTCGCGAACACATTCGACGAGCGTAGCTTGCCCTCCTTCAGCAGTCGATCCGTGTGGCTAGGTGACGCGGAGGCAAACACGTCCGTGGCCTCACCAGCAGCGATTCGTTCGCGCAATTTACCCGACGGTCCGAATAGGAACTTGAACGTTGGTGCGCCGTTCGCCGCCGCTGCCGATACATTCGTGCTCGAGCGACGTTCCGCCGCGTATGCATCCGCCAGCGCGTTCATAGCTTCGCGCAGGCTTCCGGCAGCGTAGACGGAGATTGTGGCGTTCGGCATCGCGTTCGTCGCAACGGCGGGCGTTGTTTGGGCGGTTGCCGCTGCGGTGAATAGCGAAACCGTCGCAGCGCAAAGAAGCTTTGATTTGGGGCTCATCACGAGGTCGCCATTACGAGTTGTCAGCGTTGCATTTTGACGATTTCCCTGACGAAATATTTAATATGTAATCGCTTTCTTATTACGTTGCTTCCCTTACACTTGGTCATGGCCAAACATTCTTCGCCACACATTACGTTTTCTTCCGCGGCTGAGCTGACCTTGGGCAAGCACAAGCTCAACCTCGCGGAGTTGAAACGCATCCTGCGCATCGTCGCCGACACGCAGTCCATCGCGGATGCCGCTGCCGTACTCGGCGTGACCTACCGGACGTTGTGGGGACGATTGTTGAGCTACGACGAAGCGACGGCCTGCAAACTTATCGGCAAGGCGCGTGGACGGGGCACCACGCTCACGGGCAAAGGCCGCGCGCTGCTCGCCGCACTTGAGAAGCACGACGAGCTCTTTGCACCGCCGGCGCTCGACCGCATCAATGCGCTCGCGACGGACCTGCGCCTCGCGCTGCAAGACCAGCCGCTGCTGCGCTTGCGCGCGAGTCACGACTACGCGATCGCACACGCGATGATGGCGCAGCCAGCGCTCGACACGACCTCGTCTATCGCGGCGACCGGTACAGCAACGTCTGGCCCAATTTCATCGATGGTCTATCTCGAAAACGCGGGCAGTGTGGACTGCGTACGTGCGCTTCTTCGCGGCGACGCCGACCTCGCGGGGTATCACCACATTTCGGGCCACACGCCAGGAACCACGGCCGACGCGGTGGACACGCTGTGGCAGCGCATCGAGGACAGCGAAGACTACTGGAGCATCGCGCTGATCCAACGCGAACAAGGCCTCATTGTCGCGCCGGGCAAGCGCGCATCGATCAAGACGGTTGCAGACCTCACGAAACCGGGCATTCGCTTCATCAACCGACAGCGCGGCTCTGGCACGCGTTTGCTACTTGATGCGTTGCTGGCGCAAGGCAAAGTGATGCAGTCGCAGATCAACGGCTACGACCAAGAAGAATTTACGCATCAAGCCGTCGCCGCAACCGTCGCTGCGGACGCTGCCGATGTTGGCCCCGGTCTACGCGCTGCGGCGGCGCAATTCAAGTTGCACTTCGTGCCACTCTCGACTGAGACGTATCGCCTCGCTGGGCGCATCGAAACGCGCAGACACCCGGCAGTGAGCGCGCTGATCGATGCTGTACGTGCGCAAGCCTCGCAGCTGCCGGGGTATTCGCCAGGGTAACGATTTGGCCCTCGATCAGGCCTTGGGCGACGCTTTCGGTGACGTTGACTTCGCGCGCGAGCGCCACGGTAGACGCCAGTTCGCGCCGAAGCCTTCCGCGACCAACGCCGCGCCGTAGAGCACCAACGCCCAGATCACGAAGAGCGTGACGATCAACACCGGAAACGCGATGAACGCGCCGTAGAGCGACTTCACCTGCGGCATCTGCGCGAAGTAATGCGTGATGAAGTAGCGCGCGAGTTCGATGAACGCGGTGATCAACGTCGCGACCAAGAGCGGCGACTTCCAATTCGCGTATCGCGTCGGGCCCCAACGATACAAGAGCGCCAACGCAGCGATCAACGGCACCGCGATTTCAATCGGGTCAAACGCGCCTTGCAAGATTTTGCGCAGCGACGGCATCAAATTGATCAAGAAGCCTTCGGTGAAGCGAATCAACCAATACAACGCGCCCACCACGACCGGCACCGCGACGATCAGCACGAACACGCCACGCACGTAGCCCCACACGCTGCGCTTCGGCGAGCCCCAGATTCTGTCTACCGCCGAATCGAGCGCAAGCGCTTTCAGGAGCGCATCGCCGACAATGATCGCGACACCCGTTTGCCCGAGGCCACGTGCGTTGGCGCGGAGCTTGTCGACGACGGCGACCACCTGTTTCGCGGTGTCGGGAAACAAATTGGTGAACAGAAAATCACGAAACGCTGCGTCCGCCGCCTTGATGATGCTGCTCTGCTGCGACAACCAAAACAACACGCCCAGCACCGGAAGCAACGCGAGCAGCGACAGGAAGGCCAAGTAGCCCGAAAAGATAAATCCGTCGCCTTTGATAAAGCGGCGAAGCGCGCGCCAGAGTGTCATTCGCGTAACCAGAGGTTATTACATTTTTAATTCAATACGAGACTAGGCGCGACGACGCAGACAGTGCGTGAGCACGGCAAGGAGAAGCAACGACGTATCGTGTTGAATTAAGAATGGAACTAGACGTGCTCGCCGCCATTGACGTGTATCTCAGCACCGTTGATGTACGAGCTCGGCGACGTACACAAGAAGTAAATGAGCTGCGCCACTTCCGACGGTGTGCCCAAGCGCTTCATCGGAATTTCTTTTTCGACGATTTCCGCAGTGCCCGGCGACAGGATTGACGTGTCGATTTCGCCCGGTGCAATCGCGTTGCAGCGAACGCCGTGCGGGCCAAAGTCATGCGCCATTTCGCGCGTCAGCGACGCCAGCGCCGCCTTGGACGTGGCGTAGGCCACGCCCGCGAACGGGTGCACTTTGCTGCCCGCAATGGATGTCACGTTCACCACACTGCCCTTCGCGGCTTTCAATTCCTCAAACAATCCGCGAGCGAGGAGCGCCGTCGCGAAAAGATTCACGTTGAACACGTTTTGCCACGTTGCCAAATCCGTCGCCAGCACGCCCATGCGCTTGCCACCGGGAAGTTTCGGCGAGATACCCGCGTTGTTCACAAGTGCGAACAGCTTGCCGCCGGACTCGGGCTCGGCCACTTTTGCGCGGATCTGCGCGATGGTGCTTTCGTAGTGCTCGATGTCGTTGAGATCGGCCTGAATATGGTCCTTTTGTCCCTGCGGCCACGGACAAATTTTGTCGAACGGCTGGCGCGACACCGTGATCACTCGCCACTCAGCGGCGTGGAAATGTTTAACCGTAGCGTGGCCGATGCCGCGCGAGGCACCGGTGAGGAGGAGCGTTTTTTTCATAGTGGCCATGGTGCGATTGTAGGCGCGCAACGTGGTTCCGAGTGTGAATCGGCCGGACGCTGGTTCGTGTGAGGTCTTCCACGATTGATCCCCTAAGTTCGTCCTTACGGCTTTTCGCCGCTATCGACCATTTGGCGGTCGTTTAAGTCATAAAATCGAAAAAGTCGAGAAGTGCAAAAAATAGTCTGTAACGACCGTTAATTAGCGGTTCGACGCGAAAAGCTGTATGTGCAATACGTGTGGCGCTGATTGCAGCGGAGCAGCAGGTGACCTGCCGATCAATGCATGTGCAGACAGCGCGTCGCGCGTCAACCAGCCGCCTGCCATTCCCACTTGGCGCCGTCTCTCTTGATCTCAACGATGGAGGTGCGCCGCAGTTCGGTCCAGTATGGCGACGTCGAAGTATCGTACTCAACGATCTCGTAGCGGCGCCCGCAAGCAGCTGAGTTTTGGCACGGCGCCACATTCGGTGGAGTTCCCCAAGGAACGTTTGCTAGCAGCCGCACCTCTGCTAGCGCCGCATCGAACGACGCGTAGTCACCACCGACAGACTCCGCGTGAATTTCGTCTTCGATGCGAAACAGAGGTGCCACTGCTCCAATTAACCTAAATGCAGCCCACTACTTGCGCCCGCAGTCCATACAGCGGACGCATACCGCAAGACATCCATCTCGACCGACAGATTAGCCGCGCGTAGGAAGGACACACCAGCCATTCGCCCCCTCCTTCTCGAATTGCTTAGCCTCAAACAGCGGGAGTTGGTCTTCTTCCGGCGAGAGGTCTATGAGGAATTCGACAATTCCTAGTCGAAAACTTACTGCTAGGTCTCCCGTAGCACTCTGGTACGGTGCCCAAACTTCATTTCGATATTTCGTGTCGCTGCAGGATCGCATAAGTGCGTGCCTTTTTCCCGTTCCTCGGACGACAAACTCTCGCACTGCGTCGAATCGAGTCGCGCGCGCAGTGTCAGCTCCGAGAAAATAGGCGACCGAGGCGAGAGCTATCTTCGCGAGGCCACGGACGAATTTCGGTGATTGCCCGAAGGCGATGGAGCCAGAAACGGTTGCCACCGCTCCATTCAAAGAAAAACTCGCTGCGATATTTCGAGGAGCGCCATGAAAAGCCGATAAGCGCACACCATCATGCGCCTCGACGGCGCGGCGTTCCATGTTGAAACTTATCGCGGGTTTCCCGTGAACGTACGAACCGCGCACGTTCCCGCGACTTGCCACAACTGGTGTCCGACCACCCTTTCTACGTACGCCTGTCATGAAGGCCAGCAAGTCGAACTCGTCAACAACCGCCCGATCGAGTGCGGCCAGACCATTGTTGCAACGTGTGCAAACGACGCCACCGGTCAGATGGAAGTCCGGCGGGCAACCTATCGCCTCCGGAACAATGTGCTCCAGATGGGCGTCAACGTCGATCCCACCACACCAGATACATGCCTCACTCATGAGCGATAGGCTCGACTTATCAACGTGAAACGCGGATACCTATTCATTTACACACTCCCTCATTTGCTGAGATTCATTGGAAACGCTTCAAGCTCAGTAGCGGAAGTTGCTTATATCGCAATGGCTCGCGCGCAACATCGGCGGCCATATGGCGCCGCACTTAATTTCACTTTGCGAGAAACGCCGTCGATTTGAAGTCAAAGGGTTGTCTACCGCAAGCAGCGTGACGCGACGAACCAAACTCGAATACGCTTCGACAGGCTCAGCGCGAACGACTAATCCGCACTCCTCCCGAGTACGCCACGTGCCGTGCGAAGCGCAGCCACGCTACAGCCGCATCTCCAGCCGCAGCGCCGTCGACAGTGCGGTTTTACCCACGCTCACAATCGTCTGACGCTGACCGGCGTCGATAGTCGATGTTGTCGTGACTGTGTCAATCGGGCCGAGATTTGAGAACGACAAACGTAGCTTGGTCGTTGGGTTGATGGTCCACAGTGCGAACGCGTCGAACACGCGCTTGGTGCTTAGGCGCTGCACTTGCTCGGTGGTGAGTTGCGTCTCGTAGCCGGGCACCCACGCGAAGTTGCCGCCGACGGTGATCGGTGCGCCGCTGAGTTTGTAGTCGAAGCCGATGTTGGCCGTTCCGTTCGGTTGTGCATCGATACGATTCTTCGGTCCCGGCACTTCAGCGACGTGCGAGTCGAACACGCTGAAGTTCAGGCGAAAGCTCACGGCGGGGGCGTCATCCATCAGTTCGCGAAGCTGAAACTTCGCATCAAACTCAACGCCACGCGTTGTGGCGTCGCTGATGTTTTGCGGACGACTCACGTAGCGCGGTACCGGTGCCCACGAAACAGTTTCGAGCGCAGAGACGCTGCGAATCAAATTCTTGATGCGGCGCTCGAAGAGATTCACCGACGCGATGCCGCCAGACTTGAAGTAGTGCTCAAACGCGAAGTCGATGCCGTGCGCAGTTTCGGGTTTGAGGTCGGGATTGCCAGCGCGATCAGGAGAAATCGCAGTGTTGGTGCCGGGTACCGGGTAGAGGGTGTTGAGCGACGGACGAGTGCCAAGTTGACCCACAGTCGGCGGCCGGTAGCTCTGCGTCACGCTGAGCCGAAGTTGATCGCGCCCCGGCGCGGCGAAGCGCCACACCAAATGCCCGAGCGGCGACAGCACTTTCGATTCGTTGATGAAGCTGTCGCTCGCGTTCGCACTCTCGGTGCGAATGGTTTCGTAGCGCAACCCAAGGTTCGCCGACCAATTCGGCGCAGGGTCGAACTCGTCTTGCAGGTACATCGCGATGCGGCGCGTTTTCACATTGAACGCTGTGCCCAAATCTTCGAGTTGTTGCACACCGTTCATGATCGTGACTGCGTCCTCGCGCCAGTTCACGCCTTCCATCTCGAACCCGGCGGTCGTCGCATGTGCAGGGTCGCCCCAACTACGTACAACTTTCGCATTGGTGTTCCACGAGCGGTCCCGCGTCTTGGCGTCGACGGTTTGCAGTAACGTGTTGTCGCCATTCGCCGCGAATTGCGACGACAGGCTGTGGCTTTCGCTCTGGTAGCCGCCGCCACCGGCGCGTAGTTCGTAGCGCGTTTGTTCGTCGAATCGTTTGTTGAGATTGACGTTGAGGCGCAGCATGTCTAACGTGCCGTTGGAAGTGCCGCTGCGCGTCGCGTAGGGTGCGGGCTCGGTGCCGAACAGCTGCGTTAGTGTGCCGCGACTTGAATTGTCGTACTCCGTGTGAACCCCAAAGCCCTGCAAGCCGAACTGCTCGCCGTTGCCGAGGCGCCACTGCATACGACCGCCCGCGTGCACGCTCTTGCGATCCGTCTCGGATTGGCCAAATGAGTTTTGTTCGGTGAGGTGCGCGCCGGTGTTCGCGTCGTCGTAGGACGTGGTGCTGTAGCTATCGGTGAGTTGCCGGGTGCGAGCGACAGATACGTTACCCGTGTAAGTTCCGGTTTCGCCAATCGTGTCGTTGCGCGCCCACGAGAGCGTCGGCGAGTACAGCCCGCGATCAAGCACAAGGCTCGGCCGGAAGTCGTTGTTGGTTTGTCGAAGCGGTTCGCGCAGAATGATGTTGATGGTGCCCGCGATGGCGCGCGTGCCGGTCTCGGCCGTGGGTGCGCGGAAAATTTCAATGCGCTCCACCTGCTCCGGTGTGATTGACTCAATTGAGAAACCCGGCGGAATGCGCTGTCCGTCCAACAAAATCTGCGTAAAGCCACCGCCCATACCGCGCATTGCAATCGGACCGCCCCGGCCGGGGCGACCGCCTTGCGTCACACCGGGCAATCGGCGCATCACGTCACCGAGGTTGCTATCGCCATACTGCTCGATTTCTTCTCGCGAAATCACGATCTTGGCGGCGGTGGAATTGCGCCGCTCTTCGGTCGCTTGGTTCTTGCCGGTGATTTCTATGGTGTCGACGCGCTGCGTCGCGTTGGCCGGACGACGGTTCTTTTGTTCCGCGTCAAGCGTGTCGGGGCTCTTCGGCGTCCGCGCGTCAGGAGTCTCCATCGGGATGTCTGGCGGCACCACAGGCGGCGGCGCGTCTTGCGCGGCGGCGTAGGC
>JAKPSO010000278.1 GCA_029571495.1 Pseudomonadota bacterium | reverse complement strand
CAGCACGGCGCCGCACAAGAAAGCGCCAGACGCGAAAAAAGTCGAATGCGCGCAGTGCCACCTTGATCTGTGGGAGGCCGCGAAGAAAGAAAACAAAGCGACCAAGGACTCGCGTCTCGGCATCGTGGTTGAGAACATCACGGCGTACAAAAAGTCGTTCCACGCAACGCCTGACAAGGATGATCCAACCAAGGTCAAGGCAACGTGCAGCGACTGCCACAACGTCCACACGTTCGACGTGCCGCCACGCGGAACGCCCGAGCGCAAAGAGTGGCATCTCACAGTGCCCAATGTTTGTGGTGAGAAATGCCACACGGATCAGCTCGAAGAATGGAGTGCATCAATCCACGGCAAGGAAGTGCTCGACAAACACAACCTGAAGGCTGCGGTCTGCTCTGACTGCCACACGACGCATGACATTCTGGGTGCGTCGAGCGACAAAGCCAAGATGACGATTACGGCAAGCTGCGGCAACTGCCATGAAGCCAACTTTGCGTCGTACAAGGCGTCCTATCACGGCCAAGTCAATACGCTGGGCTACGCCTATACCGCGAAGTGCGCCGACTGTCACGGCAGCCACAAGATTCAGCCATCGAAAGACCCCGCGTCGCCGATGCACATCAACAATCGATTGAAGACGTGTCAGAAGTGCCACAGCGGCAAGAAAGACCTACCACTGGCGTCTGCTGGGTTCATCAGCTTTAGTCCACACGGTACGAGCAACGACTTCGGGAAGTACCCCGAAATTTGGCTCACCACGAAGTTCATGATCGCGCTGCTGATCGGCGTCTTCGCGTTCTTCTGGGTGCACTCGATCCTCTGGTGGTATCGCGAGTACATGGATCGCAAACTGGGCGTTCCAAAACCACACATCCGTACGGATGAACTGCCCGCGGAATTCGCCGCGAAACACGTCCGCCGCTTCGGTGTGATGTGGCGTATCGCGCATCTCTTCTTCGCATTAAGCGTGATGACGCTCGTATTGACTGGCATGGCCGCGTTCTTCGCTGAGACCTCATGGGCAAAGGCCGTGATGTCATTGTTTGGCGGACCGAAGACTGCTGGTTGGGTACATCGCGTCGCAGCGTTCACGATGCTCGGCATCTTCTTCCTGCATCTCATTGGCGTGTCGGTCAACATTGCGCGAAACTGGAAGACCTTTAAGTTCTTCGGCCCCGATTCCTTCGTCCCGAACTGGAAAGACCTGTCCGACATCATCGGCATGTTCAAGTGGTTCATCGGCAAAGGGCCGCGCCCAAGCATTGAGCGTTGGTCGTACTGGGAAAAATTCGACTACTGGGCAGTGTTCTGGGGTATGGCGATCATCGGCGGCAGCGGCATGGTGCTGGCCTTCCCGCACGTCGTGGCGGCTTACCTCCCTGGTTGGATATTTAACGTGGCGATGGTCGTGCACGGCGAAGAAGCCTTCCTTGCGGCGGTGTTCCTATTCACGGTGCACTTCTTCAACAACCACTTCCGCCCGGACAAACTCCCGCCGCCGGATGTGGTGATGTTCACGGGTACGCAATCGCTCGAGGAGTTCAAGCACGAGCACGCGGCGCAGTACGCGCGCTTGGTGGAAACCGGTCAGCTCGAAAAGTATCTCGTGGATGCGCCGTCTGCTCCGTTCCGACTCGGCTCGAAGATTCTTGGCCTAGCGCTCATTGCGTTTGGCCTGTTCCTCCTCGTGGTGATCGCGCTCGGATTCTTCGGCGGCCACTAGTCAGGAGCCGCACGACGCACGGATTCGCATGCCGGGTTCGTGCCGTCACACAGTGTCGCGCCGGTGATGCGCTAGCGATACTC
>JAKPSO010000272.1 GCA_029571495.1 Pseudomonadota bacterium | reverse complement strand
CGGCAGGCGGTAACCCATCGCGCTGTCGCCGGGGATCAAATACATGCGCTCGTCGCGGAAAAACCAGGGCCCCGTTTGCCAGCGCGCCCCCGCGAGCGACAGGTCGCCCGTGGCCATGAGTGGCAAGACGTAACCAACCGGATGCGGCAGACCCTGATCGAACACTTTGCGCAGACGATCACGTTCGAGTTCGTCGGAGAGGCGCGCATCGAACGGGTCCACGTTCACCGGCAGGCGGCGCTCGCGCCACAGGTAGTACCACGCGTCCTCAAAGCCCGGCGTGATGAACTTTGTCGGTAAACCAAGCTTCTTCCCGAGTGTCTTGACAAAGCGTTCCGAATCAGCGCTCGTGTAACTAGAAGGCTTACGCTCATCGGCGAACAAGTCCGGGTTGTGCCACACCGGTTCGCCGTCTTTGCGCCAAAAAATGGATAACGCCCAACGCGGCAATTGCTCACCGGGGTACCACTTGCCCTGTCCGAAATGCAAGAAGCCGCCGTCACCGTATTCGGCACGAAGCTTTTGTACGAGCGCGTTGGCGTAACCGCGTTTGGTGGGGCCGAGCGCAGCGGTGTTCCACTCGGCGGCGTCACGATCATTGTCGGCAACGAACGTTGGTTCGCCACCCATCGTGAGCCGCACGTCGCTGTCGATCAAGTCACGGTCAACGCGCTCGCCGAGATCGAGCACGCCTTCCCATTGCTCGTCAGAGTACGGCTTGGTCACGCGCGGCGATTCGTAAATCCGCGACACCGACATGTGGTGCTCGAAGGTGACTTCGCATTTGTCGACGCCACCTTCAATCGGCGCAGCGGAAGAGGGCTGCGGCGTGCAGGCCAGTGGAATATGCCCTTCACCGGCGAGGAGGCCCGATGTCGGGTCTAGCCCAATCCACCCCGCGCCCGGCAAGAACACTTCGCACCAAGCATGCAGATCGGTGAAGTCGGCAGCGGGACCGCTTGGCCCGTCGATGGCTTTCACATCCGGCGTGAGTTGGATGAGATAGCCCGACACAAAGCGCGCGGCGATGCCGAGGTGGCGCATCAATTGCACCGATAGCCAACCCGAGTCGCGGCAGGAGCCCGATTTGAGCGTGAGCGTTTGCTCAGGCGTTTGCACGCCGGGCTCCATGCGGATCAAGTAACGAATGTCTTTGTAGAGCATCGAGTTCACGTCGACCAAAAAGTCGATCGTGCGGCGCTTGCTCTTGTCGATTTTCTTGAGGTACTGATCCACCAGCGGAGTCATCGGCGCGGTGATCAGGTACGGTGCAAGCTCTGCCTTGCTCTCGTTGGAGTAAGTGAACGGAAACTTCTCCGCAGCGGGCTCAAGGAAAAAATCAAACGGGTTGTAGACCGCCATCTCGGCGACGACGTCAACCGTGACCTTGAACTCGCGCGTCTTCTCGGCAAAAACCAACCGCGCCATGTAATTGGCAAACGGGTCTTGCTGCCAATTGCAGAAATGATCTGCTGGCTCCACGCGCTGGCTGTACGACAAGATGCGCGTGCGGCAATGTGGTGCAGGGCGCAGACGCACTATTTGAGGGCCGAGCGACACGGGGCGGTCGTAGCGGTAGTGCGTGATGTGGTTGAGTGCGACGTGGATGGTCATGAATGGCGGTTGTCGGTGAAGGAGCAGGCAGTAAGAGCAAGCGCTGTGCCCGCGGTGCGATTGTCACCATTGTCGCCATTTTTGTGCGAGTCGTGGCGCTCATGTGTCGAGCGAACGCCGTGGTGGTGCGCCGGGTCAGTAGCTTTTGTGGCCTACGGGCCGATTGGCAGCCGTTACAGCTCAAAAAATACATAACTCAATAGTTGTGGAAATCGGGCTATAACGACCGCAG
>JAKPSO010000271.1 GCA_029571495.1 Pseudomonadota bacterium | reverse complement strand
CAGCGTTGGCTTTGAAGCCCGGTGCGACGTTGCCGTTCACCTCGCCGTCGGGACCGCGCTTGATTTTGTTGCCCGGCGTACGCTGCCTACGGCCGGTTGCCGGAAATTCAGACGCGCCGCCGAAGCCCGGAAACTGTGGTTGCGTTACCGCTGCCGCGCCCGCGCGGAAACGGCCGCCGGCTCGACGCCCACCGCCCGGGCCGGCATTGCCGCGCTGTTGCCGCGCGCCGCCCATGCCCGCGTCGGCCGGTGCGCCGGTCCAAATCGCTTCGTGCTCGGTCGCAGAGCGCATGGGTCCCAAGGGCTGCTGCGGAAGACGGTTTTTGCCGCCGAAGCGCGCGGCCTTTTCGAGTTTCTTTTTCGAGCGCAAACCGACCGATTCGAGCACGTCAAACGCCTCGGCTTCGTCGAGTTGTTTGAATTGCCCGCGTTTCAACCACGATGGCATTTGTACGACACCGTAGCTCGTGCGAATGAGGCGACTGACGGTGAGCCCCAAGTGCTCAAACATGCGGCGCACCTCGCGATTGCGGCCTTCGTTGAGCGTCAAGCGATACCAATGATTCGCGGCATCGCTGTCGCGATCAATGCGATCAAGCGAGAGCACGCGCGCGGGGCCGTCCTCAAGTTCAATGCCGTCCATCAGCATGTCTTCTTGCTCTGGCGTCAATTCGCCGAGCACACGCACCGAGTATTCGCGCAGAATTTCGTAACGCGGATGCATGAAGCGGTTCGCCAATTCGCCGTACGTCGTGAACAGCAACAAGCCTTCGGAGTTGTAGTCAAGACGACCGATGGCAATCCACTTGCCGTGATCGGGCTTCGGCAAGCGATCGAACACCGTATCGCGTTGCTCGGGATCGTCGCGGCTCACAATTTCGCCGGACTGCTTGTGATAAATCAGGATGCGCGGTTTGTCATCACCCAGCTTCACATTCACGCGGCGGCGATTGACGTGCACACGATCTTGTTCATTGACGATTTGCCCAACGACGGCCTTGACGCCGTTGACTTGCACTTCGCCCGATTCGATCATGGCTTCCATGTCGCGGCGCGAGCCTAAGCCCTGCTGCGCGAGCACTTTGTGTAGGCGTTCGCCATCGCGCTCGCCAAATTCGTTGACGCCCGAAATGGCAACGCCCTCGGGCGGCGCAATTGGATTGCCCTCTTCGTCAAGCATCACTTGCGGCTGCGGCATGCGATCACGGGGGCCTTGGCCCACACGCACCGGCGGCGCGCCTTTGTTGCGCTTCTCACGACGATTGCGATTGCGACGCGCGGAGCGATCCATCGGACGCTCCGGATCGCCAAAGGCGCCGGGGTTAGGCTCGTTGTCAAGCACCCAGTTTGTGATGACAGCGGCCTCGGTGCGATGGCCGGTATCTTCGGCGCCGACTTCAAGTTCAACGGGCAGCGCGCCATCGGCGGTTATCTGTCGAGGTGCTTGTCCGTCGCGCGGCGGGCGGGCTTCACGAGGTGGTCGTGGCGCGCGCTGCGGACGCGGTTCGTACGGCAAGGGTTGACCGTCCGGGCCGAGACGCACTGGACGTTCGCCGCGCTCGCCACGCTCGTTGCGATTGCGACCGCCACGACGATTGCGATTACGGCGACTGTTGCCAGGGCTACGCTCGCCGCCTTCGCCAGTGGGACCGCCGTTTCCGGTTTGCTCGCCCGCAGAAACATCGGCCGCATGCACGGCTGGAGCGGCGCCTTCAAGCGGCGCGCTTGTTGGCGCGAACGACTCACTTACCGACGGTGCGGCGGTACTCACCAATGGAACGTTCGCTTCGCCAGCACCCGCTTCGGCCGCAACCACTTTCGCTACGCGTGGCTTGCGCGGAACGCGTGGCTGGCCGGGGCCACGCACGATGATTTCGACGGTGGGCTTCGGTTGCACGGCGATCGGCAAATCCGCCGCGGGATCTACTTTGCCGCCGCGAGCACTGCGCGCGTTGCGCGGCGCTTTTGCAGAGCGCGGTGCACGTCCTGTCGGCTTGTCGCCGCGCGCCGTGCCTTTTGCTTTCTTTCCGAACGACGGGTCGACGTTGCCGTTGACATCGCCTGGCTCGTGATCGTCGTGCGCGCTCTGGTCGTCGCCGCCGGGAATATCTTGCATGTGGGTCATTTCTTAGTGAACAGTCGGCGATGGCGGTAAGGTGGGAGTAGCGGCTTCGACAGGCGTTATGTCATTGTCTGCCGCGAAAATCGCAGCGTCTGCGCTCTCGGGCAACGCTGGTTGCGCAATGTGCGCGTCGTCTGCGAAGACGCCGCTGTGTTCGCTGGCATCGATGAGATCGTTGCTGCGCGTGTCGATGCGGCCCTGCTCAGGGTACACAGGCTCTTGTGGCACTTCAGGCAACTCTAGCGCGGGACTCGCGTCAAGCTCGGCGAGCGGCGGCAATTCGGAAAGTGATCGCAGGCTCAAATCGTTCAAAAACGCCTTGGTCGTCGCAAAGAGCGCCGGGCGGCCTGGCGTGTCTTTGTGTCCGATGACCTCAATCCAACCGCGATCTTCGAGGGCCTTGAGAATGTTCGTCGAGACAGCCACGCCGCGAATGGCTTCGACTTCGCCGCGCGTGGCAGGTTGACGGTAGGCAATGATCGCGAGCGTTTCCATCACCGCGCGCGAGTACTTCGGCGGCTTCTCGGGTGTGAGCCGATCAATGTTCGGCTGCATTTCAACGCGGGTTTGAAAGCGATAGCCCGAGGCCACTTGCGTCAGTTCAATGCTGCCGCGCTCTTTCCACTCGGCTGTCAAATCGGCGAGCAGCAGGCGCACAGTTTCCGTGGGCACCGGCGGGTCAAATACCTTGACGATTTCGTCAAGCGGCAAAGGTTCGTGGCTGGCCAATAAGACCGCTTCGAGTACGCGTTTAGCGTGGGTGAGTTCGTCCAATGAAGGCTCTACTTAACAAGGTAATGGCAGCGGTAAACGCCGCTGCGTACGCCCCAACAAGCCGCGAAGACGAAAAAACAGAGTAAAGCGAAAGACTGCTAGGCTCGTTCGTCGTTCGCCACATCAGTGCTCTGGGTGGGTGTGGCCGCGACCATCACTCCGCCGTCACCAGCGAGATGCACATAAATGGGCTTGAAGGGTTCTGTTTGCGCAACCGAGATCAATCGTTCGCGCGCTAACTCCAGAATCGCGAGGAATGTAACAACGACCAAGGGTACGGTGGCTGTTTCCTCGAACAGTTGGGCGAATTCTACATGTACTCCGGGTTTTAGCTTGCGAAGTAGGTAACTCATGCGCGCCCGCACCGATAATTCGTCACGCGAGATGAGGTGCATCTTGTTGAGTTTCGCCCGCGCAAGGATCCAGCCCCAGGCCTTGCGAAGCTCGTCCGGCTCAACGTCGGGAAGCCGCATGGAGGCTTGTTTCTCGAATATCACTTGCACGATGGCGAAGTCGCGTTCCGCTTGCGGCAATTCGTCGAGCCCAGCCGCCGCCAGCTTCATTTGCTCATATTCGAGCAGGCGTTTCACGAGTTCAGCGCGCGGATCGATTTCCTCGGCTTCGACCGTCGGCGGCCGCGGCAGCAGCATACGAGACTTAATCTCAATGAGCATCGCCGCCATGAGCAAGTACTCGGCCGCGAGCTCAAAGCGCTGCGACGACTTCATCTTTTCGACGTAGTCCAAGTACTGCCGCGTTAGCGCAGCCATCGGGATGTCGAGGATGTTTAAGTTTTGCTTGCGAATGAGATAGAGCAGCAAGTCAAGCGGCCCCTCAAACGCGTCTAGAAAAATCTCCAAAGCCTCTGGCGGAATGTAGAGATCCTTGGGCATCTCCGACATCGGTTGGCCATAAATTTTGGCGAGCGCGTGATCCGCCACTACTGCGGTGGTCGTGGGATCAGGCAAAGAGGCGGCAGCAGTTTCCATCAAGCAATCAAACAATCAAAACGAGGTGCAGCACGCCGCAACAAAAAAAGGGAATACCGCCCTAAGCCGACACGGACTTGCGAATGATCGTCGGCCCCACGCGAGACTCGACGGCCGCTTGCACTTCCTTGCGCAAACCCATCAAAAACGCCGCCTCGGCCGCGACGAAAATCGGTCCGATGATGAGGCCCATGATGTCGTCAACAAACGCGGGCTTCTTGCCTTCATAGAAGTGGCCAACAAATTGAAATATCCAGCCCACGACAAACATCCCGATGCCCCAAGCGAGCCATGTATTGGTCGCTTCCACCGCCATCAACTGACCGAATCCCAAGCAACCGACAAGAAACGCGATCATGGCAATTCCAAACCGCACATCCAGCCGCAGGTAGTACGCCGACGTGAGCACCATGACCAGCAATGCTGGCGTGATCGCAACACCGCCGATGACGGCGAACGTCGGGTGCGACAGCAAGATCACGACGGCCACGACGATCATCGGAATACCGACAAAGTGTGTCGCGATGTTTCGTCGATCGCGGTGGTACGAGGCGTATTTGCTTAACTGATCCACAAATGATTTCATAGTCGATCCTCCGGTATGCAACCTATCGTAGCGTGCGCGCGCACCTAGACTTTTGCGAGGCCCATGGCAGCGCGAACGTCAAGCATAGTCTCTTCGGCGACGCGACGGGCCTTCGCGCAGCCGTCATGCAACACCTCTTTAACGTAGTTCGGACGTGCGTCGATTTCTTTGATACGCGCCTGAATGGGCGCCAATTCTTCGTTGATCGCCGTGATGATCGGCGCCTTGCACTCAAGACAACCGATACCCGCCGTCGTGCAGCCGTGCCGCACCCATGCCTTGGTTTCGTCGTTCGAGTACACCTGATGCAGCGTGAACACTGGACAGTCATCAGGATTGCCCGGATCGTTGCGGCGTGCGCGTTTCGGATCGGTGGGCATGCGCTTAATTTTTTGCTCGACAGCAGCAGGTGGCTCACGAAGGTCGATGCCGTTGCCGTAGCTCTTGCTCATCTTGCGACCGTCAAGACCCAGAAGCTTCGACGTCGGCGTCAACAGCGCTTGTGGTTCGGGCAGTATCGTGCGCCGCGCACCCGTCAAGAAACCGTGCAAGGTATCTTTCTCGGCGTTTGAAAGCGAACCCGCGGCCACCACGAGCGCCTTGGCTTGCTCCAACGCCTCGGTATTACCGTCCTGATTGAACGCCGTCTTCAGCGCCTCATACTGCTTGGCCACCTTGCCGCCGAGCTTTTTGATTGTGGCGAGCGCCTTTTCTTCGAAGCCCGGCTCGCGACCGTAAATGTGATTGAAGCGACGCGCAATCTCGCGGCTCAATTCAAGGTGCGAAACCTGATCTTCGCCGACTGGCACTTTGTTCGCGCGGTAAACAACGATGTCCGCAGTCTGCATCAATGGATAGCCGAGAAAACCGTAGGTCGTGAGATCCTTTTCTTTCAGGTTTTCCTGCTGCTCTTTATACGTCGGCACGCGCTCCAACCATCCGA